>NZ_JAAGPO010000220.1:0-15714 GCF_017104825.1 Burkholderia sp. Ac-20345
GCGCGGTGGGGGGAGCGTGGCCGGCGCGCCGCGAACGGGCGGCGCGCGGGCGAATCGTCAGGCGTAGTCGGCGGCCATCACGGCCTGCGGCGCCACGCGCAGGATCGGCGCCGCTTCGTGGCGCTCGACGTGCGTCATCGCCGCACCGAACAGCACCAGGCGATAGCCGACCGCGTAGATCGGGATGATCCGCAGGTTCTTGTCGTGATCGAGCTGCAGCTTCGAGCGGATACGCGAGATATGGGTGTCGAGCGTGCGCGACGACACGCCGAGTTCACGGCCCCACACGGCTTCCTGGATTGCCTGCCGCGGCACGACCTTGTTCATGTTGTCGAGCAGGAATTCGACGACGTCGAACTCACGCGGCGTGACATCAATGATCTTGTTGTCGATTTCGATCGTGCGGCGCACGAAGTTGATTTTTATGTTGTCGATGTACAGGTATTTGCAATCCATGGTGGCCCTCGCATGTCCATAAAGGAGTGTTTGCGGGTCCTGTGCTGCAACTTCCGGGCCAGGAAGGGATTCGTCACGTATCGACAGGGGGCGGCGCCAGCGCAGGCGGCGCGGCAGCCTTGAATTTAAAAGAATTTTTAACGGGAGGCGCGGGGCGGATAAAAAATGGGGCCGGGGCAACGGTGAAGGATTGTTACGTAGCATCGGCAGGCGACGTTACGGGCGTTACGTCGGGCGTAACGTGTGGGGACGCGGGAATCGGGGAGGCGGCGGAGCATCGCTGCGGTCGATTGGCGAACCCGACATCGAACCCTGCGCGGATCGATGGGTTCTCTATATGGATCAATGTGTTACGAGTGATTTTTGCCGACATCGAACCCTGCATCGGCCGCGTCCGGCAAAAAAACGCCGGCCGCAAGGCGTCTCCGCCCCGCGGCCGGCGTTCCGGTCGCCATCAAGCCTTCGCGCTATCAGCCGAATCGAACGGCAGCACGTAATGCCGCTTGCCCGTCGCCGCGAAGATCGCGTTCGCGACCGCCGGCCCGATGGGCGCGACGCCCGGCTCGCCGACGCCGGTCGGCGCCTCGGCCGACGGCACGATATGCACTTCGACCTTCGGCATTTCGGCCATCCGCAGCACGTTGTAGCCGTCGAAGTTGCGCTGCTCGACCTTGCCGTCCTTCAGCGTGATCGCGCTGTGCATCGCCGCGCCGAGCCCGAAGCCGATGCCGCCTTCCATCTGCGCGGCGACGATGTCGGGATTGATCGCGATCCCGCAATCGACCGCGCACACCACGCGCTCGACCTTCACCTTGCCGTCCGCGTCGACCGACACCTCGGCCACCTGCGCGACATAGCTCTTGAACGCCTCGGCGACCGCGATCCCGCGCCCGCGGCCTTTCGGCAGCGGCTTGGCCGGATCCCAGCCGGCCTTCTGCGCGGCCAGGTCCAGCACCGCGCGCATGCGCGGCTCCTTCGCGAGCAGGTCGCGGCGGAACGCGTACGGATCCTTGCCGGCCGTGTGCGCGGCTTCGTCGATGAACGCCTCGACCGCGTAGGCCGTGTGCGAACTGCCGACCACGCGCCACCACAGCACGGGCACGCCCGTCTTCGCGGTGGTGAGCTCGACCGACACGTTCGGCACCGCGTACGGCAGGTTCGCCGCGCCCTCGACCGAAGTGGCGTCCACGCCGTTCTTCACCATGAACGCCTCGAACGGCGTGCCGGCGAGGATCGACTGGCCGACGATCCGGTGGCGCCAGCCGACCAGCTTGCCGTCCGCGGTCAGCCCCGCGTCGAGCTTGTGGAAGTACATCGGCCGGTAGAAGCCGCCCTGGATGTCGTCCTCGCGCGTCCATTGCAGCTTGACGGGCTTGCCGTCCGCGCCGAGCGCCTTCGCGATCGACACGGCCTCGACCACGTAGTCCGACCACGCGTTCGCGCGCCGGCCGAAGCTGCCGCCTGCGTACAGCGTGTGGATCTGCACCTGCTCGGGCTTCAGGCCCGCCGTCCTGGCCGCGTTGGCCTGGTCGACCGTCTGGAACTGGTCGCCGGCCCAGATCTCGCAGCTATTCGCCGTCAGCTTGACGACCGCGTCGAGCGGCTCCATCGGCGCGTGCGCGAGATACGGGAATTCGTACGTCGCGCTGATCTTGCGCGCGGCGCCCGTGATCGCCGCATCGGCATCGCCGTCCTTGCGGGCCGACGTGCCCGGCTTGTCGGCGAGCTGCCGGTATTCGCGCATGATCTCGTCCGAGCCGCGCTTTTCGGCGTTCGCTTCGTCCCATTCGACCTTCAGCGCGTCGCGGCCCTGTTTCGCGGCCCAGAAGCCGGTTCCGACGACCGCGACGCCACCCGGCACCTGCACGACCGACACGACGCCCGGCACGGCCTTGGCCGCCGTCGCGTCGAACGACTTCACCTTCGCGCCGAAGCGCGGCGGGCGCTGCAGCAGCGCGACGCGCATGCCGGGGAAGGTCGTGTCGAGCGTGAAGTGCGCGGTGCCGTTCGATTTCGCCGACGCGTCGACGCGCGGAATTTGGTGGCCGATCAGCTTGAAATCGGCCGGCTGCTTCAGCGTGACCTTGTCCGGCACCGGCAGCTTCGCGGCATCGGCGACGAGCGTGCCGTACGCGGCCGTCTTGCCGCTCTTCGCGTGGCTGACGACGCCATTGGCCGTCGTCAGCTCGCTCGCCGGCACCTTCCAGCGGGCCGCCGCGGCCGATACCAGCATCGCGCGGGCCTTGCCGCCCGCTTCGCGCAGTTGCTGCCACGAGTTCGACATGGCCGAGCTGCCGCCCGTCCCCTGCATCGTGCCGAACGCGAGGTTCGCGTAGCGTTTCGCATCGGCGGGCGCGCTTTCGACGCGCACGTGCGACCAGTCGGCGTCGAGCTCCTCGGCGACGATCGTCGCGATGCCCGTATACGCGCCCTGGCCCATTTCGACGTGCTTCGCGATGACCGTGACGGCGCCGTCGGGCGTGATGCGCAGGAACGCATTCGGCGCGAAATCGGCGGCGGGCGCGGTCGCTGCAAGCGCGCGGCGGCCGAGGCCGGCCCATTCGAAGCCGATGGTCAGGCTGACGGCGGCCGCGGCGCCCGCGGCTTTCAGGAACGTGCGGCGCGACGGATGCACCGAACCGGTGTTGTCGAGTTCGATCGTCATGGTCAGGCTCCCAGCGTCGCGGCCGCGTCGTGGATCGCCGCCCGGATGCGGGCGTAGGTCGCACAGCGGCACAGGTTGCCGTTCATCGCGGCGTCGATGTCCGCGTCGGTCGGCTTCGGGTTCTGTTCGAGCAGCGCGGTGGCCGACATGATCTGGCCGGACTGGCAGTAGCCGCACTGCGGCACCTGCAGCTTGACCCAGGCAGCCTGCACGGCGTGCGCCGGCTTGCTCTGCAGGCCTTCGATCGTCGTGATGTGCTTGCCCGCGATGCCGGCGAGCGGCAGCACGCACGAGCGGACGGCCTGGCCTTCGAGATGCACCGTGCACGCGCCGCACTGCGCCATGCCGCAGCCGAATTTCGTGCCGGTCAGTCCCGCGTGTTCGCGAATCGCCCAGAGGACGGGCATCGACGGATCGGCGTCGAGCGTGACGTTCTTGCCGTTCAGGACAAACGAGGTAGGCATTTTGATTGTCTCCGTGGGGAAAACCCGGCATGCGCCCGGTCAGCGGGCAGTGTGCGCGAGCGGCCGGTTTTTGCGTCTACCCAATCCTGCAAATTTATTGAACAATCCTGCAAATCCCCGGCAGGTCGCGGGTGGTTTCGCTATGCTCCCGCGACATGAGGAAATCTATCGAGGAAGTGTCATGGACATGACCGATATCGCGACGTCGCGCGAATCCGGGCGGCGCGAGCTGGCGATGCTGATCAGCCGTTTCGCACCGGCGGACGGCTCGCAATCGACGGCCGTGCCGGGCCTGATGCTGCACCGGCACACGCGGCCGGTCGATCTCGGCTGCGGCGTGTCGCGGGCCGCGCTCGTGATCGCCGCGCAGGGCGCGAAGCGCGTGATCGTGGCCGGCCAGGCTTACGAATACGACACGCAGAATTGCCTGATTACATCGATCGATTTGCCAATCCTCTCGCGCGTGACGCGCGCGTCGCCGGACGAGCCGTACCTGTGCCTGTCGCTGACGCTCGATCCGCAGCGCATCGTCGAGCTCGCGGCCGAGATGCGGCTGCCCGAACCCGATGCGGGCCCCGAAGGCGAGGGGATCGCGCTCGCCGAGCTGACGCCGCCGCTGCTCGATGCCGCGCTGCGGCTGATGCGGCTGCTCGATACGCCGGCCGACATTCCGGTCGTCGCGCCGCTGATCGAAAAGGAACTGCTGTACCGGCTGATGACGAGCGGGCAGGGCACGCGGCTGCGGCACATGGCGATCGCGGGCAGCCAGACGCACCGGATCGCACGCGCGATCGAATGGATCCGCGATCACTTCGCCGAGCCGATGCGCGTCGAGTCGCTCGCGCAGGCGGTCAACATGAGCGTGTCGTCACTGCACCATCATTTCAAGCACGTGACCACGTTGAGCCCGCTGCAGTACCAGAAGCAGTTGCGGCTGCACGAGGCGCGGCGGCTGTTGCTGCGGCAGGGCGGCGACGTCGGGTCGGTGGCCGCCGTCGTCGGCTACGAAAGCGCGTCGCAGTTCAGCCGCGAATACAGCCGGCTGTTCGGCGCGCCGCCGATGCGCGACGTCGTGCAGTTGCGGAAGAAGGAGCTGCTCGGCTGATGGCGCGCCGCTGACGCGCCACCGGGCACCGATCCATTCACCTGGCGACCACCGACGTCTGCAGGAACGCCGGCGCGATCCGCCAGTCCGGCACGTAGTGCGCCGGCCACGCGCCGGGCGTATCGACCGCGTTGAAATACACGATGGCCTTCAGCAGCGGATAGCGCCACAGCGACCGCTGGAATTCGTCGAGTGCCTCGCGCTTGCGCGCATTCGACCCGTCGACGCCGAGCTCCGTGACCATCACCGGCAGCCCGTAGTCGGCCACGCGCTCGTACTTGGTCCGCAGGATGCTCGCGGCGGAGGCGCGGCCGCCGGCCGGCCAGACCGCGCAGCGCGGGCAGTCGAACACGGACAGGCCGATGTCGTCCACATAGGCGCGACCCGGGAAATAGTCGTCGAGGTTCCGGTTACCGGCCGGCGACCACACGAAGCGGATCTGGTCGGTCATCGCGCGGCACGCGGTCACGACCCGCCGGTACGCATCCACGTAGGCCGACGCATCGCCGATGGCCCACGGATAGCGTCCGGTGTCGGCCTCCATCTCGTGGCCCCAGCGCACGAACACCGGGCCCTTCAACGCGGCGAGCGCCGAGCAGGTGGCCGCGATCCGCGCGTCGTAGCGCCCGTGCGCGATATCGTCGAGCAGTGCGCCTTGCCGCGTGTCGCCGGCCGCCCACGGCTCGACGGTCAGCATCAGCGAGCGGTTGCGCGCCTGCGCGTTCCGGTACGCATCGTCGATTTCCGCGCGGATGTCCGGCGCGTTCCACGACACGAACACATGGTCGAATGCGAGATCCCGGCTGGCCGCGAGCGTCCTGTCGGGATCGTAGGCGCCGAGTTCGGGCTGCTTCACCGGTTCGCCCGGCACGGGCGCGACCACGGCCGGCAAACCCGAGCGCCACATCATCGCCTGCCAGCCTTTCGGCGTGCGCAGCCCGATGCCCGACAGCAGCATCGCGAGCGCGATCACGAACAGCGCGTTGCGCACGGGCAGGCGGCTGAAGAACATCTGCCGGAACGCCGACCACTCGAGCCCTTGCTCCCTGCCGTGATTCACCGCGACGACGGCCGCGATCACGAGATACAGGATGCTCGTCAGCGTCGAGAACAGATAGAAGCCCGCGGCGTTGCGCGGATTCTCGACCGTCACGACGGGCAGGCTGCAGAACAGCGAGATCAGCAGGTACGGCGCGACCACGCGCAGCGGCGCGTCCGGTTCGATCGTGCCACCCTTCGGCGTGACCTTGAACGGAAATTCCTTGCCGCGCACGCAGTCGAATACCGCCGACGCGCAGCCGAGCACGACCCACGGCCAACGCGCGAACACGAACGACAGGCCTTCCCACGACAGCAGCTTCGTGTTCAGCGGGCGGCACGACTGGGTCGTTTGCGTGGCCCAGGTCACGACGCACAGGATCAGCACGGTCAGCGGCAGTGCGTAGGTGAGATACGTGAGGTAGTCGACGTGTGCCCACACGCGGCCGGTGAGCAGCGCGACGACCGGAATCGCGACGCTGCCGGCCATCGCCAGCGCGCACAGCGGGTACCACAGCTGGCAGAACAGGAACTGCGCCTTCAGCTTCAGCGGCAGCCCCATGAAATAGTGGCGCGTGTAGCGCAGCATGATGATCATCACGCTCTTGGACCACTGGAATTCCTGCGTGGCCAGGTCGCCGAAGGTGCGCGGCCCTTCGCCGTTCGCGATCGCGTTCAGCGCATGCATGCCGCGCCAGCCCTTCGAATTGAAGATCATCGTGGTCGAATGATCCTCGGCGAGTTCGGGCCCGAGCCCGCCGATCTCGCGCAGCGCGCGGCAGCGCACCGCATAGTGCGAGCCGATGCACAGCGGCGCGAGGCCGCCCGCATAGCCGGCCTGCATCGTGCCGTGCAGCGGACCCTCGACGTTCACGCGCCCGCGTGCGCTCCAGCTCGCGGCCGCGTTGCTGTCGCAGATGCTCGGCGCCGACACGTAGCCGACTTCCGGATCAACGAACGGCCGCAGCATCTCCTCGAGATAGGTGCGGGTCGGCACGTGATCGGCGTCGAGCTGCGATACGAAATCGTAGTTGTCGTAGCCGTACATATCGTAGAAGTACGCGAGATTGCCTTCCTTGCATCGGGTCCGGCGCGGCCAGCTTGCGCGGTGGTACGAGGCAATGCCGCGCCGCGTCGACACGAATACGCCGTGCTCGCGGCACCAGTCGAGCGTTTCGGGCGACGGGTCTTCATCGGCGAGCCACGTATCGTGCGGGTAGGTCTGGTCGAGCATCGCGAGCAGCGTCGTGCGGACGATGTCGAACGGCTCGGACGGCGCCTTGGTGACGACCATCGCGACGCGCCAGTCGCGCGGCACCGTCAGCGCGGGGTTCGGCACGACCGCCGAGCGGATGATGAAGATGAAGTAGCCGGGAATGAAGGTGGTCCAGAACAGCACGAAGCAGTTGACGCCGAAACGGAATGCATCGACGTAGTGCTCGTCGCGCAGCCACCAGCGCCAGAAGATGCCCAGCGCGACGAACCAGCCCAGCGCGAGGATATGGAAGACGATCCTGGTCCCGCTGTCCATCAATGGGACGAGGAGCGGGACCTCCGCGTGCGGCGATGCGGTGCGGTCCGCTTCGGCGTCGGTGGGGGCGGCGGTATCGGCAGTATCCGGCGCAGGGCCGCCGGCAAGCGACGCAACCAGCTTCTTCATGGTGCTCTCCCGTCAAGGTCAGATCATCAGTCTTGAAGCAGGCCGCGCTGCGGCCGGGTGTCCTCGCCTGCATGCTGTTGGTCGGGTGCCGGGTCGGCCGGTGTGCGTTCGCCGCACGAGCGGCCCACGCGTTCGTAGCGGCGAAAGCCGCTGTCGACTGCGAGCCGTTCGCTGAACAGGTTGCGCATGTCGAGCATCACGGGATCGGCCATGTGATCGGCGAGGTCGGCGAGATCGAGTGCCTCGAACGCCTTCCACTCGGTCATCACGACGACGGCGTCCGCGCTGCGCACCGCGTCGATCGCGGAGCCCTCCATGAACACCTGCGGCAGCAGCCGCGACGCTTCGTGCGGACGCGCCGGGTCGTACGCGCGGATATGCGCGCCCGCGCCGACGAGCAGCTGGATCACGTCGATGCTCGGGCTTTCGCGCACGTCGTCGGTCTGGCCTTTGAACGTGAGGCCGAGCACCGCGATCCGCTTGTCCTTGATCGAGCCGCCGCAGGCCTTCTCGATGCGGCGCAGGATCTGGTCCTTGCGCAGCGCGTTCGATTCGATCGCCGCGCTGACGATGCGCAACGGCACCGCATGTTCGGAGGCCGTCGCCTTCAGCGCGCGCGTGTCCTTCGGGAAGCACGAGCCGCCCCAGCCGGGGCCGGCCTTCAGGAACGACGCGCCGATGCGGCGGTCGAGGCCCATGCCGTTCGCGACCAGTTCGACATCGGCGCCGACGGCTTCGCACAGGTCCGAGATCTCGTTGATGTAGCTGATCTTCACCGCAAGGAACGCATTCGCCGCGTATTTCACGAGTTCGGCCGTTTCGATCTCGGTTGCGAGCACGAGATGGCCGGCCGCTTCCAGCGGCGCATAGATGGCCTTCATGATCTCGATCGCGCGCGGATGCTCGGCGCCGAACACGACGCGGTCCGGATGCATGAAATCGTCGATCGCCGAGCCTTCGCGCAGGAACTCCGGATTCGATGCGATCGCCGCGTCGATGCCGTCCGGTGCGCAGCGTTCGACGATCTGCTTGACGATCCGGTTGGTGCCGACCGGCACCGTCGACTTCGTGACGACGACCGTGAAACCGCTCAGGTTCGATGCGATTTCACACGCGGCCGCCTCGACGTACCGAAGGTCCGCCTGGTCGGTGCCCGGCAGCGTCGGCGTGCCGACCGCGATGAATACCGCGTCGCGATCGCGCACGCTCGCCGCGAGGTCGCTGCTGAAGCGCAGCGTGCCGCGTTCGACGTTGCGTGCGACGACGGCGTCGAGGCCCGGTTCGTAGATCGGCATGCGGCCTTCGTTCAGCGCGTCGATCTTGCCGTGATTGTTGTCGATGCAGACGACGTCATGCCCGAGATCCGCAAAGCATGCGCCGCTCACCAGCCCGACGTAGCCCGTGCCGACGATGGCGATCCGTACCTTCATGGTGATTCCCCTGCGTGGCGTTCAAGGAAACTTGCTCACTTGCCGGATTCGAATTGCAGTGCTTTCTGAAACCACGCCGCGGCGTGTTCGACCATCGGTTCGATCGCGGTGAAACGCGGCCGCCAGCCGAGCACGAGCGCGGCTTTCGTGGCGTCGGCGTACAGCTCGGGCGGGTCGCCCGGCCGGCGCGCGGCCGTCACCGTCGGCACGCGGCGGCCCGTCGCGGCTTCGACGGCGCGCAGCGCGTCGAGCACCGACGTTCCTTTGCCGGTGCCGAGATTCAATGCGACGCTGTGGCCGCCGCCGCACAGATAGTCGGTTGCCTTCAGGTGCGCGTCGGCGAGGTCGCTCACGTGCACGTAGTCGCGAATCGCCGAGCCGTCGGGCGTCGGGTAGTCGGTGCCCATCACCTGGAACGCATTGCCGGTGCCGAGCGCCGCGCGGATCGCGAGCGGCAGCGCGTGCGTTTCCGGTTCGTGGCATTCGCCGATCATGCCGTCCGGGTCCGCGCCCGCCGCGTTGAAGTAGCGCAGCGCGACCCACTTCAGCCCGTACGCGCGCTCGAAATCGGCGGCCATCCGTTCCATCGCGTACTTCGTGAAGCCGTACGGATTGATCGGCCGCTGCGGCGTGCGCTCCGAGATCGGCAGCACGTCCGGAATGCCGTACGTCGCGCAGGACGACGACATCACGATCCGGCCGACGCCGGCCGCGTGCATCGCGCTCAGCAGCGTGCAGGTGCCCGTGACGTTGACCGTGTAATAGCGGTCGGGCGCGAGCACCGATTCGCCGACGTACGCGAGTGCGGCGAAATGGATCACGACGTCGGGCCGATGCAGGGCGAACGCGTTCGACAGCGCGTCGCGGTCGAGAATGTCGGCCGCGACGAGCGGCCCCCATCGCACCGCGTCGCGCTGGCCGGTCGACAGATTGTCGTAGGCGACCGGCTCGTGTCCCGCTTCCGCGAGTGCCTTGCAGGTATGGCTGCCGATATAGCCCGCTCCGCCTGTCACGAGCACCTTCATGCCGTGGCCCCGGTCATGCGCAGCACCGGCTCGAGCCACAGTTCACGGCTGAAATAGTCGACCGTCCGGCGCAGGCCTTCGTCGAGATCGATGGCCGGCCGCCAGCCGAGCTCGGCCGACGCGATCGAGATGTCGGGCCTGCGCTGGTGCGGATCGTCGATCGGCAGCGGCCGGAACACGATCTCCGATTTCGAGCCCGTCATCGCGAGCACTTTCTCCGCGAGCTCGATCATCGTGAACTCGCCGGGGTTGCCGATGTTGACCGGCGTGCCGACGTTGCGATCGGTGCTCATCAGGCAGAAGAAGCCGTCGATCAGGTCGCTGGCGAAGCAGAACGAGCGCGTCTGCTTGCCGTCGCCGTAGATCTCGAGCGGCGCGCCGTTGAGGGCGCCGACGATGAAGTTCGACACGACGCGGCCGTCGCGCGGCGACATCCGCGGGCCGTAGGTGTTGAAGATGCGCGCGACGCGCACGTCGATGCCGTGCGCGCGGTAGTAGTCGTAGCACAGCGCCTCGGCCGCGCGCTTGCCTTCGTCGTAGCACGCGCGCGGGCCGATCGTGTTCACGTTGCCGCGATAGGTTTCCGTCTGCGGATGCACGCCCGGGTCGCCGTAGATCTCGCTGGTCGACGCCTGGAACACGCGTGCGCCCGTCTTGCGCGCGAGCGCGAGGCAGTGGTTCATGCCGAGCACGTTCGTCATCATCGTATGGACGGGATCGATCTGGTAGGTGGGCGGCGATGCCGCGCACGCGAGATTCCAGATCTCGTCCACCTGCAGTTGCGGCAGGCCGAGCGCTACGTCGCCCTTCACGAACTCGAAGCGGCCGGACGCTTTCAGGTCGGCGACGTTGAGCTTGCGCCCCGTCAGCAGGCTGTCGATGCACGTGACGGATGCGCCTTCCATGACCAGGCGCTCGCATACGTAGCTGCCGAGAAAGCCGGCGCCGCCCGTCACGAGGACGCGCTGACCGGCGCGCGTGTCGAGCGCGACCCTGTCATTCATGGCTTTCTCCTTCGTCGAACAGCTCAAGGAACCACACGTCGATTTGCTCGACGGCGGCGCGCACGCGTTCCATCCCGCTGCACGGGTGGCGTTTCGGCAAGCGCCGGCTCGCATGGGCTGATGTCGACGAAGCGCCGCGCCAGGCGCTCCGGTTTCGCTGACTACCCCGTTGAAGCTTGAACGACGCAAGCGTCGATCGATCGGTGGTGATCTTCATCGCCTTTTCCCCGATTCGCTGATTGACGAGCAGGCCGCCACCGTAATCTTGTGCCTTGGCGTGCCGCTCGGTGAGAGCCGGAAATCAGGCAATCGGCATGCCATGAACGATGCCGTCACGATGCGCACGGGCGCGGCGGCGCGATTGCCGCGCGATATGCGCGTTTCTGTTTCATGTGTGTATCGTGGGGACAGAAAGCGGGCAAGCCAATTGCCGGGGCGATGCGATTCGATACGACGAAATGCGCGATAAATCAGGCTATTGCGGGAATCGCTTCGTCAAAAAGGTGTTGGATTGGAATGTTTCATCAATGAGAAGTGCTTCGCTGAAGAATTAAAAACGTATCGGAAATGTGCTGCTCATCGAGCGATTCGGTTCGTGAAAGGAAGGAGAAGTGAAATTGAAAAAATGATGCTCGCGATCCAGGGGTGCACGTTTTCATTTGTTTTAAATATTACGCCGTAACGAAAGTTTTCTTTTTTACGGTCCATTTCGATGCTCTGGCGGCGTGTGATCCCGTCGGTATTTTCACGGATGAATCAAATTCGTTTCGGTCATCAGGGGAAACGCGTGCCGACGGCTTGCCGGAGGCTGCTGCGCCGGGCTCCCGGCGCCCGGTGCCGGGCGTATCGATTCTCGTTTGTGATGGCCGGGAGGGGGGCGCACACGCCTCGCCCCACGGTTTGCGGGCGGAAAAGCCCGCCCCGCCTGCCTTGCGCGGCCGCGCGCTTCTCAAGTTTGAAACACCCGTTCACCGGGCCTCCCGGCGCAGGCCTGTGAGCCGGATTCGTCCGTCTAATCCGGCTATTGCTTCGTGGCGCTCAACGATCGGAGAGGGTGTCAGACTGTTATTGCGATACATTCCTGAAACAAAAAATGTCGTTCCGGGCGTTGCGTGCCGCTGTGGCGGCCGTTTGCCGAGCGCAATATGCGGTGGAATATCACGTGGCATGCTGCTTGCGGTACTGGACGCACCGGCGGGCGGTCGACACGAAGTAACGAACAGGTGGGGCGGCCAACTCGTCAATAAGCAGTCGGGGAAACGGCGATGAAGACAATAAGCTGTAGCTTGATCGGCGCGTACTTTGCGCATCAGTGGGGTAGTCGGAAAGGCCGGGGTGACGCTCGCGACGCTGTGCCAGCTTCGCGGGTTGCGCTGTCCCGGTTTCTTGCCCGCCGCGCGCTTCGCGTGCTGGCGCGGTTGTCGCGCCGCACGGCAGTCGGGCGACAGCGGTACTCGCTTTCATTCAGCTCACCCGGATGGATCATGCTGTTCGTGCCGGACAGCGTGACGCCGATTCGTCTCCGGCCATGCAGGGTCGCTCCGATCGCGCCTGGCCCATGCCAGCGTCAACCGGATTAGATCGAACGCTCGTCGGCCGGATTATCCGGAAGATCTTTCGTCGCTAGCTCAGGGAGAAGCCATGCCACCTGGCTGCAATGCAGGCCCGTTGTCGCCCGGATAAAGGGTGTATTTCAAACGGTACTGCGTTTTTCGGTGGTTAATGTATTCGCGAATTTTCGATTCCGGAATGGCGTGCCGCGTGCCGGCATTATTTCCGGCGGGGTGTCGAATATCGCAGGCCGGAAAGATGTGCGCATCGTTCCGGTTTATCAGGTAATGGTGTTTTTGCTGAAAAAACAAATGTTCATAAAAATAATAGAAAACACCTAGCAAAAAAATTTGGATAACTAAAAATCGCGAAGCTAAGCTTCGTCTGGCCGAAATCACAAAAAAACATGAATCGAAAAGGCAATACGATTTTGTTAATTGCATAGTGATCCTTAATTTTTAGGATTGCTCAAGTCAGGAAGGTTGATGGCGTGCGATCTTCCTGACTCACTCCGTCCACGCCGTTTTGGAGTCGACCATGAAGAAGCTTCTGATTGCAGCAGCAGTTCTGGCGGTTTCGGGTGCAGCGTTCGCTGGCAGCGGCACGGTGTCGAGCAGCAATTCGTCGAGCGGCGGTTCGACGATGGCTGGCGTTGCAGGGTTCGGTCATTTCACCGCGACCGATTCCGGCTCGGCACTCGGTGCAGCTGGCGCACTTGCCGGCGGCCCGGGCAGCGGTTCGGTCTCGTACACGAACCACACCCAATCGTCGTCGGTTAGCGGCTTCGGCTTCGGCGGCGCACAAGCTGGTGGCACCAGCGGTGCGAATGCCGGTTCGATCGGCTGGACGATTCACCACTAAGCCGCGACGCGTAGCGTTCGTCATTGGCTGGCGGTACGGACGCCGGGTTCCGCTCGATGGGGGTTGACCCGGCTCCGCCACCGCCGAACTTACTCACAGCAAGGAATTGCTATGAAAGCCAAAGTCATTTTCGCGACAGCGCTCACCGTCTTGGCGTCGGCTGCATTGGCAGCGGGTTCCTCCACGACCAACCAGACTCAATCCGTTGCGGCGGGTGTTTCCGGTTCGGTCCTGGTCGGCTCCGGCAGCTATACCAGCAATTCGACTTCGACGGCGGGCGCGAACGCGGGCAGTACGGTGACACCCGCTGGTTCCGTCGGCACGGCATCCGCCTTCCACAACTCGACTTCGACGGCCAGCGGTTCGGGCACGAACGGGGGCGCGTTCGCGGCAGGCGGCGGTATCGGTGCCGCAGGCTCGTACGGTGGAAACAGCAGCACGAACGAGAACGCGAATGCGTTGTCGGGAGGGGTGAGCGCCACGATCGTACTCGGCGCAAACCACTACACGGCCTCGGGTGCGAACGACCAGGGCGTGGCCAACGCGGGTGCCGCTGGGCTGACCGGCAGTGGTGGGTCAGGCGCGATCACGGGTTCGAATCACTACAACTCGTCGACCGTTTGGAGTACCGGTCCCGCCGGCTCGCCGTCCGCATCGGGCGGAAGCCAGGGCAGTGCAAGTGCGACCGGAAGCAGTCATTAGTCTGGTGTGGGGGGACCAGTTTCCCAGCGACGCTGGTCTCTTTTCCCCACATTGTTGTCACGTAAGGAGTTGGCATGAAGCAGAAACTGATTGCCGCCGCTCTGATGCTCGCGTCTCTGACGGCGTATGGCGCTGACCGTATTGCCAACGACGTGCAATCGAATTTGCAGACGTCAAACAACCCTGACCAGACAACCAAACCGTCAGAACAACAAACGCTTTCTTCGGGCAGTGCCATCGGCGGACCAGACGCCCAGCAGTGGCAGGGCATGTCGGCCGGCTCGTGGTCCCAGCTGGGCAACGGCTGGAAACAGTTCGGGGAAGCAGCGAAGGCTGAAGGGAATCAGGGGAACTAGTACGGTTGCCTGGGTGGGAGGTCAAACCTCGTCCGGAGAGTGAAATGAACAGCAACAGGATCAAGGTGGCATGCGCAGCGATGTTCGCGATGACCACGATCGGCGCCCAAGCGCAAACAGCCGACTCGACTTCGAGCTCGCAGTCGTCGACGTCGTCGACGGCGATCAGCCAGGGCGGCGGCTCGAGCATGAACACGAACACCACGAGCTCGCGCGGCGGCAACGCCACCAGCTCCAGCGGGGTTCGCGGCAGCGGCAATTCGAGCGTGAACGTGAACGTGACGATGCCGTCCGGCACGAGTGGCGGTTCAAGCGTGACGCCGCAGAGCGTAAGTTCGCTCCAGTCGTCCGGCGCACCCGGCACCAACCCGTACAACACCCAGACCTCGGAAAACGTCAATTACTCCGGGACGCAGACGATCAAGACGAACCCCTCGATCCAGGCGCCGGGCCTTACGACCACGCTGTCCGATACCTGCATGGGATCGGTGAGCGTCGGCGTGTCGTTCCCGGGGTTCGGCGCGACGGGGGGCACGACGCTGGTCGACCAGGCCTGCGTACGCCGTCTCGATGCGCGTGAATTCCGTGCGATGGGCCTGACCGACGTGGCGCTCGCGCTGCTCTGCCAGAGCGACGCGAACCGGCGTGCGGTGGAAGCGACCGGCCACCTGTGCCCGGGCACGACCGCGCCGCTCGCCCGTTCGAACGTGGCGCCGAGCGTGGAAGCGACCGTCGCCGACGACGTGAAGTATCGCGATCCGATCGTGCGCGACCGCATGGGCTTGCCGCCGCTGGGCGCTGCCGCGCCGGCACCGGCGCAGCCCCGTCCGGTGGCGACGACCTCGGTGCAGGCGGCACCCGTGTCGGTGCCGGTACCGGTGCCCGTGCCGTCGATGGCGCCGGTTGCCGCCGTCCCGGCTGTTGCAGCACCGGCTGTTGCTGCCGCACCGGCAGTGGCGACGCCTGCAGTTGCTGCCGCCGCCCCGGCCGTTGCAGTACCAGCCGTCGCAGCCGCGGCACCGGCCGCAGCCGTAGCGCCCGCTGTCGCCGCCGCACCCGCAGCGTCGGTCATACCGGCGGCCGCGATCGCAGCCGTACCGGCTGCCGCCGTGATCGCCGCACCGGCAGTGGCGGACAAGGCATCGCCAGTGCCTGCCGAGCCGGTTGCCGACACGAAGGCAGCCGAGCCCGTGCAGCCCGTGGCCGACAAGGCGCCGGAGCCCGTACCGGTGGTTGCCGACAAGGCGCCGGAACCTGCGCCGGTGGTTGCCGACAAGGCACCCGAGCCCGTGCAGCCCGTCGCCGACAAGGCGCCGGAGCCGATGCCGGCCGCGACCGACAACGCAGCGCAGGCCGCTGCCGCGCCGGCTGCGGACACGACGCCGGCTGCCGCCGTC
>NZ_JAAGPO010000221.1:0-15738 GCF_017104825.1 Burkholderia sp. Ac-20345
TACCGGCCTCGCTCCGCGTCATTCGCACACGGGCGCCCGGCGCCGCGCCGGCGCGAACGCCACCGCACGCGCCGGCGCGAGCACGGCCACGCCCGCCGCGCCGTACACCATCACCCAGCCGAACCCGTGCACGAGCGCCGCGTGCAGCGCCGCGCCGGTCGGGTCGGCCTGCGCGAGCGCCGGTGCGATTTCGTGCAGCCCGTCGGTCCGGCCGGATGCAATCTCCTGCGCGAGCCGGCGCAGCGCCACGTCGCCGATCGAGCCTGCGACACCGCCCTTCAGGCTCGCGACGATCCCCGCGACCAGCACGAAGCCCATCGCCGCAATGTTCAGCGCGAGCGAGATCATCCGCGCGCTCATGTCGATGCCCGACGCCATCCCGGCCCGCGAGCTCGGCACCGCGCCCGTCGTCGTGTTGGTCACGGGCGTGTTCGTAAGCCCGAGCCCGATCCCGGCGATCACGCAGCCGGGCAGCATCGTCACCCAGCTTGCATGGTCGGCCGCGCCGCCGATCCGCATCAGCGCGAAACCGGCGGCAATCGTGAACAGGCCGCCCGGGATCACGACACCCGGCCCGTAGCGCAGCGCGAGCCGTTCGCCGAACGGCGGCGCGACCAGCGTCGGCAACGTGTACGCGAGCAACGCGAGGCCGGCCGTCACGCTGTCGTAGCCGAGCGCGACCTGGAACCAGATCGGCAGGTAGATCATGAACGGCCAGAAGCTGAAGTTCATCCCCATCGAGCCGAAGATCGCGCCGGTGAACGCGCGGATCCGGAACACCGAGAAGTCGAACATCGGCCGCGCGCTCGCGCGTTCCGCGATGAAGAAGCCGGCCAGCGCCAGCACGGTCGCGCCGAGCACACCGAGGCCGGCGGCGCTGGTCAGCCCGAGCTCCGCGCTTTGCGTGATGTAGAACGCCAGGCCGAGCACCGCGAGCGACAGCGTGACGATGCCCGCCACGTCGAGCCTGCCCGCGTGCGGATCGCGCGACTCCTGCACCGCGCCGCCGATCAGCACGAGCGCGATGGCCGCGAGCGGTGCATGGACGAGGAACACCCACGGCCAGCTTGCCAGCGCGACGATCGCGCCGCCGACGATCGGCCCGAACCCGAGCCCGATGCCGAACACGATCCCCCAGATCCCGAACGCGCGGCCGCGCTCGCGGCCCTCGCGGAACTGGTGCGACAGCACCGCAATCTGGCAGATCAGCATCGCACCGCCGCTCGCGCCCTGCAGCAGCCGGCCCGCGACCAGCACCGGCACATTCGGCGCGAGCCCGCACAGCAGCGACGTCGCGCCGAACAGCACGGTGCCGATCACATACACGCGCTTGCGGCCGAACCGGTCGGCGAGCGTACCGGCCGCCATCAGCACGGTCGTGCACGCGATCGTGTATGCATTCATGATCCACTGCATGCCGTTGAAATCGCCATGCAGCACGTGTTCGAGCGTCGGCAGGATCACCGGCACGCTCGAGATTTCGAGGCCGAACATCAGCGACGTGAGACAGACGGCCGCGAGCGCGACCGCATTCCTGCGGGAGTCGGATAGCGTCATGCGTATTGCGCCGCGGCCCGGCAACGGGCTGCGCGCCTCCAGGTGAGAAGGATGAGTCGCGTGCGGCCGGCAACGCACGCGGAACGGGAATCGGTACTATAGTGAGAATTCCCATCCCCATTGACGCACGCATTTCTCCAGACTGGGGAACCACAGGACTCAATCAGCCCACCCTCCCATGACCGACAGACTCGATGGCGTGACGACCTTCGTCCAGGTAGTGGAATCGGGCAGCTTCGCGCTCGCGGCGGAGCGGCTCGACATGACGCGTTCGGCCGTCGGCAAGGCGGTCGCGCGGCTCGAGAAACGACTCGGCGCACGGCTGCTGCAGCGCACGACGCGCAGCCAGAGCCTGACCGACGACGGCCAGGCGTATTACGACCGCTGCGTGCGTGCACTCGCGGAACTGGAAGCGGCGGAGGCCGACCTCGACTGCGGCCGCAACGAGCCGCGCGGCAAGCTGCGCCTGAGCGTGCCGCTCGCGTTCGGGCACCACTGCGTGACGCCGATCGTGCTCGATCTCGCGCGCACCTATCCGCATTTGCGGATCGACGTGTCGATCACCGACCGTTTCGTCGATCTCGTCGAGGAAGGCATCGACCTCGCGGTGCGGATCGGCGCGCTCGCGGACAGCACGAGCCTCGCGGTGCGGCGGCTCGGCACGCAGTACGGCAGCCTCGGTGCGGCGCCGTCGTATCTCGCCCGCTACGGGATGCCGAAGACGCTCGACGACCTGAAAGACCACCGGACGATCGCGTATTCACGTTCGGGCGTGGTTCAACCGTGGGATTTGCGCGCGCCGGACGGCTCGACGGTACGGATCGACATGCCGCACCAGCTCAGTTTCGACGACGTGCAGGCGATCGCGGCCGCCGGCGCGTCGGGGTTCGGGATCGCGTGGCTGCCGAGCTGGCTGCTCGATCACTACGTGAAGCGCGGCGAGATGACGGTCGTGCTCGACCGCTGCTTCGTCTGCGAAGGCGACATCCACGCGATCTGGCCGAAAACGCGCTACCTGCCGCGCAAGACGCGCTGCGTGATCGACGCTTTCGCGCAGGCGATTCCGCCAATGATCGAGCGATAGGCAGGACTGCGCACTGTGCCGAGGATCGTGCCGCCCCCGTACGAGCGGCACGTCCGCGCTACTTCGCGTCGCCGCCGTCGATCGCCAGCATGCGCCGGCGGCGCGCGCGGGCGAGTGCCGCCGGCGCAAAGTGCAGCACGACCAGCCGCGTCAGATGATGAGACAGGACGAACACGACGTTCAACCCGCCGCCATAGGCGACGATCGTGATCGTCTCGATAGCTCCGGGCGCATACGATAGCCACAGCGGCAGCACCCCGTAGCCGGACAGCCGCGCCATCCCCCACGCGAACGCACCGGCCACCATCAGCATCAGCGCGATGCATGCAAGGCCGGTTCGGCCGTATCGCAGCCCGTCCGCGAGCGTGATCTGCCGGAACTGCGCGCCGATCAGCGCCCCCAGGATGACCGACGCCGCATCGACGCACCACGCCGGCACGTCGAAGTCATGCAGCCATCCCGCGCGCACGAACACGCCGGTCAGCACGATGGCCGTGATCATGAACGGCGCCGGGACACCGAGCCCGAGCAACGTCCGCCCGGCCAGCACGCACAGCGCCACCAGCCCGGTCAGCGCCAGCCACGTCTCGACCGGCAATGCAGCGACAGCCGCCTGCTGCGGCGCGCCCACCTGCGCCGGAATGAAACAACTGACCAGGACCGTGATCGACAGGAGCCGCACGAGATGCACGACGATCACCTTGGCCGACGCGCGCTCGGATTCCAGCAGGTCGAATACCGCGGCGAGTGCGCCGGGATAGACGGCCAGCAGTGCATCGGCCCGGTTCCAGCGCGAGACGCGGGACAGCCAAAGACTGCCGACCACGATCTGGGTGGCCAGGCACAAGAGCAGGACGCCCAGGCTCGGCACGATCGAGACGACCATCTGCGTGTCCCACGACCGGAACAGCAAGCCGGTCGCGGTGCCGAGCACGATCTGTACGAACTCGAGGCCGAAGCGCAGCCTGGGCGCGTAGCCGAACCGGCTGGTCGCGATCGACGCGGCGAGAATCGCGCCGAGCAGCAGGCCATGCGGGACGCCCGCAACCCGCAGCGCCAGCCCGACCACGGTCAGGCCGGCAAGATACGCGAGTGTCTTCATCGGGAAGCGCCCCGGCCGTCGGCCAGGCTCCGGCAAATCGTGTCCGCCTGCATTTGCAGGACGTCGATGTTGCTGACGGCATAGAACACGCCGACGGTCGGGTTGCCGATCGCGAAGATGTTCGACGGGCCGCCGGCCCCGATCACGCGGCAATCGTCATAGCGCACCTCGATGCCGCCATACGGATGCCGGACGCACAATCCCGACGCCGACATGTTCGCGTAGATCGCACTGTCCATCGCGTTGCCCGATCCCGTGGCATTGATGATGTGCGAGAACGCATGACTGAAGTTCCGGCCTTGCGCGACGAAGTCGTGCTGCCCCGCCCGCACCTCGCTCACCCCCGTGCGGCACGCCAGCCTCCCGGCCCGAAGGTAATGCTGGATCTTCATCCAGTTGTCCTTGGGAATCGGCACGCGAAGCTGACGCCACGACCCCCTGAGCTTTCTGACGAAGACCTGCCGCTCGCGCTCGGGCAATGCATGCCAGATCATCGGCACGACGAGATTGGTGGCGGCGAGGACCGAATAGATTTCCTTGCGGGAGGCCGACACCCGGCTGTGATCGCGCATCAGGTCGCTCAGGTTCACGTCGATGCCTTGCGCATCGAACTCCTCGTTGAACAGCGTCTCGACGACCTTCAGCGTCGCCCCGCCGATGCGCAGGCGACGCTGGATCGTGTCCTCGTTCAACACCTTCAACTGGCAAGGCACGTACTCGTCGCTATAGTTCGGCAGCTTGCTGTGCCGGGTCAGCATCGTGACGTGATTGACCTCGTTGCCGGCCAGCAGCGTCAACGCCACGTCGATCGCCGACAGCTGGTTGCCCAGCACCCCGATGCGGTCGGAGCAGATGCCTTCGAGACAGACCGTCGGATACGGATTGTTGATGTAGCCCGACTGCCCCCGGAGTCCGTACAAGTCGGTCGGTTCCGTATTGCCGGTCGCGAGCACCAGTGCATCGTATCCCGGCACCGTCCCGATCGACGTGCGCAGCACGTAGCGCCCGTCCACCACCGTCACGTCGAGCACATTCGCCCGCTGATAGCGAATCGCCAGATGCTCGCGCATGGACGAGCGCAGCGACTCCTCGATGAATTTCCCGAACAAGGGCCTCGGCTGGTACGAGTCGGCACCCGCTTCGACAGTCCCCTGCAGCCATTTTCGAAAGTCGCCGCGCTCCCGCAGGTACATCAGGCTCGCGGGCCGGTTCACCAGATTGCCCAGCGTATCCGCTTGATAGGCCATGCCGGCCCCGATACTGCCGGCCGCGTCGTAGACGTCGATTTCCATCGCCGGTGCAAGCTGCTTCAAGCGCTCGATCACCACGGCACCGCTGTAGCCAAGACCGACAATCGCCACTTTTTTCATGTCACACATTGCCATTCCAGAACCCTCGCCCCCGGCGCGAAGCAGGCACACGCCGAGCCTGTCGCACCCGCCCCATGCCGCGACCCGCGCTCACTCCCAGACGAATGCGTCGCGCACCCAATCGTCGAGCGCAACGAGGTGGCGGCTGACCGCCTGTTCGCTGTCGCCGTCGACGATGGCGGACACGATCTCGGCATTCGTCATCTTCATGCCCGAGTAGGTCATGCCCTTTTGCGCGGTGACCGCGCAATAGCGGATGAACGGGAGATCGATCTGCGCGGGAAAATCACGCAAGGTTCCTGCCCGCGGCGGGATATTTAGTTGTCCGATCAGATTCTTCGCGACGATGCGTTGCGTCAAACCCGACGACGCCCCGCTCCGCAACGCGTCGATCAGGGTCATGCGCGGATCGATGCCATAAGCCGCGGACAGTTCCTGATTGACACTGCAGCCGCCGAGCCGGCAAGCGATCTCGCACACCACCAGTTCGTCGCCGTCGAGGAACACCTCGAGGTGAAACAGCATCGTGGGAATCGGCGGCAGCGCCCGCTCGACGACGTTCCGTGTCAATTCCACGCACGCGTCGTGCAACGGATTGTCCGCAGCCAGCATCTGGAATCCGAGACTCTTGCCGCCCAGGAAATCGAGGCAGGTCACGGTCGATCGAACGGGAGAAATGATGATCGGCTTGCCGTTGATGTACAGGCCGTTGACGTTCAACAGCGGCGCATCCAGGAATTTTTCGACCATCAGGTTATGGAAGGTCGTGCCGTCCTGCTCCGACAAATAGGCCAGCAACGCCTGCCGGTCGCGCAGCACGCTCACCCCGCCCGACCCGCGGCCATCGCGCGGCTTGACCACCACCGGATAGCCATGACGCTCGATGAAGTCGTCGATCTCGCACGCGGAGCGCACGGCGGCCATCGGATTGATCCGGATGCCCCGCTCGGCCAGCCGCTGCTTCATCAGGAACTTGTCCCGGTAAAGCAGCGTGGCGGCTTCGTGGCTGCCGCCGCTCGCGTGGATCCGGTCCTTGATCCGCGCGGCCCGCAGCAGGTCGACCTCCGCCAGCGCGATGACTGCGTCGGTACGCAAGGTCCGGGCCTCGGCCAATGCATCGAGTTCGACCTGGGCCGAATCGTTGAACCGCTCGTACAGGCGAAACATCCGGGACAGGCCCGGCAAGCGCGCATGCAGCGCATCCCGAGCCGCCAGGTCGCTGTAGATCAACGACTGATGGCCGAGCGCCTCCAGCCACGCCTGCTCCGAATGTTGCAGCAGGATTTTCGCGGGTGCGAACAAGATTGCCGGATTCAAACTACCCCCTCATTTTTCGGTAGCGATCAAACATCCACCCTCAAATCACAAGAAAATGTAATTTGAAGTAATTGAAATGAAATACAAGATTTGAAACAGAGCGCCTGATTATTTCCAGCTCAATCATCCATTAATCACGCATCTAGTAAAGACGCGACGGCACGCGCGTCAACTCTCGTTGAAACGTCAAATGCGCAACGAATCCGTCAGGGAAACCAGCCGACGCACGAATGCCCGCCAATCGAGCGGCAGCCACGAACCCGGGGCGCCAATGGACGCACCGATCGATAGCCGATACCTGGATTTGTCTCGCGGAACCCCCGTGGCCGGGCGACTCAGCGCCCCGGCCCGCTCGCCGTGGACGGGCCGCCACGACGACACTGCCAGCGCGCGCCAGCGGAATGTACGGACGCAGGCAGCATCGCCCCCTGTCCGGAATAGCCCCTTTCTCTCATGCCTGCCTCGGATTTTTATCGAATGGCGGCATTTTCATGCACGCTTTCGATACGGCGACTCAAATTATCGAACAGCCAATCAAACTTTGTTTGATGATATTAATGGCTTTATTGATTCGTTGGCAAGCAGAAACCCTCGCCCACCACCCTCGAATTCGTAAATTATTATCGAGATTTCCATCTATTCGTGGCGGTTGTGATTCAACGCGACTGATGTTAGTGCGCGTTACCACATGTCCGGTACGGGATAGGTGTCGGCCTCGAAAAAGAAAAACGGCGCATGCCGAAGCATGCGCCGCCTTGCAGGTGGCCGGCCCCGTGCCGGCGGTTCAATCCGCGCCCAGCGCCGCCAGCGGATGCGCGAACAGCTTCCACGGCGACGTGAGGAAATGCCGCACGCGTTCGGCGCGCAGCTCGACGAGCGACGCGGGCGCCCAGCGCGGCTTGCGATCCTTGTCGACGAGATGCGCGCGCACGCCTTCGCAGAAGTCGCCTTCCTCGATCGCGCGCGCGACGATGCCGAGCTCCATCCGGAACGATTCGGCCAGCGTCATCTGTCGGCCGCGCAGCAGCGCCTCACGCGTCACGGACAGCATCGTCGGCGAATGGCTCGTGAGCGCGTCGAGCGTCGCCTGCAGCCATTGACGGTGCTCGCGCGACAGCTCCTCGCGCGAGAGATCCTGCGTCAGCGTTGCAACGATCCGCTCGACGGTCGAGCGCTTGTCGAAGTGACGCACGATCCACGGCATCTGGCTGTCGAGCGCTGCGTGCGGCACGACATTGCACGGCGGTTCGAACACCTTGCGCAGCAACGGCAGCGCATCGCCTTCCCACTTGACGCTTTCGATACGCGTCTCGAACGTGTCGAGCCACGCGGACGGCACGCACAGATCCGCGAGCTTCGCGGTCAGCGCGTCGGCACCCGACAGCATCGCGCCGGTCAGCCCGACGTACAACTCGAGTTCGACCGGCATGCGCGACAGGAAATGCGTCGCGCCGACGTCAGGCACGAGGCCGATGCGCGTCTCCGGCATCGCGATCTTGCTGCGCTCGGTCGCGACGCGCAGCGCCGCACCCTGTGCGAGGCCCATGCCGCCGCCCATCGTCACGCCGTCCATCAGCGCGACCACCGGCTTCGGGAACGTATGGATCGCGTAGTCGAGCCGGTATTCGTCGACGAAGAACGGCAGCCAGGTTTCGCGCTGCGCGACCATCCTGTACAGCGCGCGCACGTCGCCGCCCGCGCAGAAGCCCTTCTCTCCCGCGCCGCGCAGCACGACCGCGACGATCTGGTCGTCGTTGCGGCAGCGCTCGAGTAGCGCGGCCAGCTCGCCGATCATCGCGTACGACAACGCATTGAGCGCGGCCGGCCGGTTCAGCGTGATCAGCCCCACGCGATTCACCACGCGGAACAGCACCTCGGGTGCATGCTCCGCGAATGCGTCGTGATTCGTGACCGGCGTGCTCATCGTTGCGACTCTCCATCGGTGTGCCACTGCGGCGCGCGCTTGCCGAGGAACGCGGCCACGCCTTCGCGCGGATCGTTCGTGTCGAACAGGTCGACGAAGCGTTCGCGCTCGACCGCAAGCGCCGCGCTGCGCGGCACGCCGCGGCGCGCGAGGCCGATCAGCTCCTTGCTGTACGCGACCGCGTGCGGGCTCTGCCGCGCGACGTTGCGTGCCAGTGCCAGCGCGGCATCGCGCGCCGCACCCGACTCGACGACGTCCTCGACGAGGCCGATCCGCAGCGCGGTGGCCGCGTCGACACGCGCGCCGGTCAGAATGATCTTCTTCGCCCAGCCTTCACCGACCAGCCAGGGCAGCGTCTGCGTGCCGAGCCCGCAGGGCAGCAGGCCGACCGACGGCTCGGGCAGCGCCATCTGCGCGTGCGTCTCCGCGATGCGAAGGTCACACGCGAGCGCGCATTCGAGCCCGCCGCCCATCGCATAGCCGTTGATCGCCGCGATCGTCACGACGCGCGCGTCGTGCAGCGCTTCGAACGCCGCGCCGAAGCGCGACGCCATCGCGCGCGCAACCGCGCGGTCGCCTTCGGCGAACGTGTTGAGATCGGCGCCCGCGCTGAAGAACTTCGGGCCGTCGCCGGTGATCACCAGCGCACGCACGCGCGGGTTCGCATTCAGCTCGGCGACGGTTTCCTGCAGTTGCCGCAGCCCGTCGGCGGTAAAGGCGTTCGCGGGCGGACGCTTGAGCGTCGCGCACGCGATCGCGCCGTCGTCGACGTAGTCCAGTTCGATCATCACGCGTCCTTCTTCGTAGCCGGTTGGTACAGGCGGATCACCGCCGAGAAATCGAGCTGGCCGTCGCCGCGGCTGCTCATCGTCTGGTACAGCTGCTGCGCGAGCGCGCCGAGATAGACGGGCTGGCGGGCCTGCTTCGCGGCGTCGTTCGCGAGGCCGAGATCCTTCAGCATCAGGTCGGTGCCGAAGCCGCCCGAGTAGCCGCGCGACGACGGCGCGGTGTCGATCACGCCCGGATACGGGTTGTAGGTGTCCGAACTCCAGCAGCGGCCCGTCGACGTGTTGACGATGCCGGCCAGCACCTTCGGGTCGATGCCGAGCGCGACGCCGAGCGACATCGCCTCCGACACGGCCGCCATCGAGATGCCGAGCACGAGGTTGTTGCAGACCTTCGCGACCTGCCCCATGCCCGTCGCGCCGCAATGGACGATGTTCTTGCCCATGCCGGCGAGCACCGGCTTCACGCGCTCGAAATCCGCGTCGCTGCCGCCGACCATGAAGGTCAGCGTGCCGGCCGCCGCGCCGCCGGTGCCGCCCGACACGGGCGCATCGACGAACGCGCCGCCGTGCTCGCGCACGAGCGCGCCGAACGCCTGCGCGCTCGCCGGGTCGATCGTGCTCGAATCGATCACGGTCGCGCCCGCGCCGAGGCCGGCGAGCACGCCGTTCTCGCCGGACAGCACCGAGCGCACGTGCGGTGCGGCCGGCAGCATCGTGATGACGAACGTCGCACCCGATGCCGCATCGCGCGGCGACGCGGCGACCTGTGCGCCGGCATCCTGCAGCGCGCGCAATGCATCGGCGCTCAGGTCGAACGCGTGCACTTCGTGGCCCGCTTTCAGCAGGTTCAGCGCCATCGGTGCGCCCATGTGGCCGAGGCCGATAAATCCGATTTTCATGTTCGTATCCTCCGTCGCTCAGTGCAGCCGGATCGTCGTATTCACCGGGCCGGCCGTCGTATCGTCGTCGAACCAGCGCGCGGTGACCGTCTTGGTCTGCGTGTAGAACTGCACGACCTGCTTGCCGTACGGGCCGAGATCGCCGAGCTTCGAGCCGCGCGAGCCCGTGAAGCTGAAGAACGGCACGGGCACCGGGATCGGGATATTGATGCCGACCTGGCCGATGTCGATTTCGCTCTGGAACTTGCGTGCGGCCGCGCCGCTCTGCGTGAACAGGCCCACGCCGTTGCCGAACGGGTTCGCGTTGACGAGCGCGATCGCGTCGTCAAGCGTGTCGGCTTCCATCACGACCAGCACCGGGCCGAAGATTTCATGCGTGTAGACCGACATGTTCGTCTTCACGCTCGAGAAGATCGTCGGGCCGACGAAGTTGCCCTGCTCGTAGCCGGTCACCTGCACGTCGCGGCCGTCGAGTTCGAGCTTCGCGCCTTCCTTCACGCCCGCGTCGATCAGCGACAGGATGCGTTCCTTTGCCGCCTTCGACACGACCGGCCCCACGTCCGTACCGGCTTCCGCGCCCGCATTGACCTTCAGCGCCTTCGCCTTCGCGACGATGTCCGGCAGCCAGTCGCGCGCATTGCCGACGAGCACTACGACCGACGTCGCCATGCAGCGCTGGCCGGCCGCGCCGAAGCCTGCGCCGACGAGTGCGTTGATCGCCTGCTCGCGGTGCGCATCGGGCAGCACGACCGCGTGGTTCTTCGCGCCCATCATCGACTGCACGCGCTTGCCGTGCGCGCTGCCGAGGTTGTACACGTGCGTGCCGACCGCCGTCGAACCGACGAACGAGATCGCCTTCACGAGCGGATGCGTGCAGATCGCGTCGACGACTTCCTTGCCGCCGTGCACGACGTTCAGTACGCCTTTCGGTACGCCGGCCTCGATCGCGAGCTCGATCAGCTGCATCGTCGACAGCGGATCCTGTTCCGACGGCTTCAGCACGAACGTGTTGCCGCACACGATCGCCATCGGGAACATCCACAGCGGAATCATCGCGGGGAAGTTGAACGGCGTGATGCCCGCGCACACGCCGAGCGGCTGGCGCAGCGTGTAGGTATCGACGCCGCCCGCGACGTTCTCCGCGAATTCGCCGAGTTGCAGCGAACCGATCGAACATGCGTGCTCGACCACTTCGAGGCCGCGGAAGATGTCGCCTTCGGCATCGGGAATCGTCTTGCCCTGCTCGGCCGTCAGCGTTTTCGCGATGCGCTGCTGGTTCGTGCGCACGAGATCCTGGAACTTCAGCATGATGCGCATGCGCGCGGCGATCGGCGTGTTCTTCCACGTCGCGTACGCGGTGTGCGCGGCCTGCACGGCCGCGTCGACTTCCGCGACGGTCGCGAACGGCACGCGCGCGAGTACCTGCTGCGTCGCCGGGTTGACGATGTCGCGCCACTCGTTCGTGGCGGACTCGACGAAGGCGCCGTCGATCAGCAGTTTGACCGTCGGCACGTCTTTCGAATTCGCGTTCATCGATCCACTCTCCTGGCAGAAGGCCGCGAAGCGCGATATCGCCGCGCGGCCGGTTCAATTCGGCTGCGGGCGGCGGCCGCGGAATGCGGCGCGCGCGGCCCGCGGTCACGTCACTTCAGTTCGGCGGCGAAATCCTCTTCCCAGTATTCGCCGGGCATCCGTTCACTTGCATCGTCGCCACGCTCGATCTCGCGGCGGCGCAATTCGACGCGGCGGATCTTCCCCGAGATCGTCTTCGGCAGCTCCGCGAACTGCAGGCGGCGAATGCGCTTGTACGGCGCGAGCTTCTCGCGCGAGAAACGGAAGATTTCCAGCGCGAGCTCGGAGCTTTCCTCGTAGCCCTGCCGCAGCGTGATGAAGGTCTTCGGCACCGACAGCCGCACGGGGTCAGGGCTCGGCACGACGGCCGCCTCGGCGATCGCCGGATGCTCGATCAGCACGCTTTCGAGTTCGAACGGGCTCAGCCGGTAGTCGGACGACTTGAACACGTCGTCCGCGCGGCCGATGTACACGTAGTAACCGTCATCGCGACGCATCGCGATGTCCGACGTGCGGTAGTGGCCGTCGCGCATCGCGTAGGCCGTCGCGTCGGGGTTGTTCGCATAGCCTTTCATCAGCCCCACCGGGCGCGCGACGTCTGCGCCGATCGGCAGCGCGACCTCGCCTTCGGTCACGGCCGTGCCGTCCGGGTCGAGCAGCGCAATGCGGTAGCCCGGCAGCGGCCGGCCCATCGAGCCCGCGACGACCGGCTGGCCCGGCGAGTTGCCGATCAGGCAGGTCGTTTCGGTCTGGCCGTAACCGTCACGAATCGCGATGCCCCACGCCTTCTTCACGCGCTCGATGATCTCGGGATTCAGCGGCTCGCCCGCGCCAACGATCTCGCGCAGCTTCACGTCGAACGACGCCAAAGGCTGCTGCACGAGCATGCGCCACACGGTCGGCGGCGCGCACAGCGTCGTCACCTGGTATTTGACGAGCGCATCGAGCACCACCTTCGGCTCGAAGCGCGCGTAGTTGAATGCGAACACGCATGCCTGCGCGTTCCACGGCGCGAAGAAGCAGCTCCACGCGTGCTTCGCCCAGCCCGGCGAGCTGATGTTCCAGTGGATGTCGCCAGGCTGCAGGCCGACCCAGTACATCGTCGACAGATGGCCGACCGGATAGGTGCGGTGCGTATGCTCGACGAGCTTCGGCTTCGACGTCGTGCCCGACGTGAAGTACAGCAGCATCGGATCGTTCGCGTGCGTGACGGCGTCCGGCTCGAATTCGGCGCTGGCCGCATAGCCGTCGTTCATCGCGAGCCAGCCCGCGCGCGGCGCGCCGGCGACGATCTTCTGCGCGAGGCCGAGATCCGGCTGTTCGAATTTGGCGGTTTCGTTCTCGTCGACGATCGCGTATTTCGCGCCGCCGATCTGCACGCGGTCGCGCACGTCGTCGGGCGACAGTTGGGTGGTGGCAGGCAGCACGATCGCGCCGAGCTTCATCGCGGCGAGCATCGCATCCCACAGCTCGACACGGTTCGGCAGCATCAGCAGGATCCGGTCGCCGCGCACGACGCCGATCGAGCGCAGCCAGTTCGCGATCCGCGACGAGCGCTCGGACATCTGCGCGAACGAATACGGATCGCCCGTGCCGGTCGCCGCGTCGACGATCCACAGCGCGGGCTGGTCGTTGCCGCGCGCCATCGGGTCGAAGTAGTCGAGCGCCCAGTTGAACGCGTCGAGCACCGGCCACTCGAACTCGCGGTACGCGGTTTCGTAGTCGGTGCGGTGGCGCAGCAGAAAGTCGCGTGCGTTCAGGAATGCCTGTACCGTCATCGTTTCCTCCAGTCTCCATGCGTCGAACCGGACATGTGCTGCAGCGCATGCCCGGTTGCCTCTGTTGCGGCGCACGGTCACGTCGTTGCGTGCCGCGTTCGCCGCGCTGCCCTCGTGCCCTGCGTGATGTCGTCGCCGGGGCAACCGCCTCGGCTCAAAGCTGCCGCGCGATCACCATCCGCTGCACTTCGCTGGTGCCTTCGTAAATCTGCGTGATGCGCGCGTCGCGATAGTGACGCTCGACTTCGTAATCGACCAGGTAGCCGTAGCCGCCGTGGATCTGGATCGCGTCCGAACACACGCGCTCGGCCATTTCCGATGCGAACAGCTTCGCCTGCGACGCTTCCGACAGGCACGGCAGCCCGGCCGTGCGCAGCTTCGCCGCGTGATGCACGAGCAGGCGCGCGGCGTTGATCTGCACGGCCATGTCGGCGAGCTTCTGCTGGATCGCCTGGTGCTCGGCGATCGGCTTGCCGAACTGCACGCGCTCGCCCGCATAGCGGCGCGCCTTGTCGAACGCGGCGCGCGCGATGCCGAGCGCCTGCGCGGCGATGCCGATGCGGCCGCCTTCGAGGTTCGACAAAGCGATCTTCAGCCCTTCACCGCGATTGCCGAGCAGGTTCTCTTCCGGAATCGCACAGTTCTCGAACGTGATCGGGCACGTATCCGATGCGCGGATGCCCATCTTCTTCTCGGGCTTGCCGACGATGAAGCCCGGCGTGTCGGTCGGCACCAGGAACGCGGAAATGCCGCGCTTGCCGGCTTCCGGGTCGGTCATGGCAAAAACGATCGCGACGCCGGCGCGCTGGCCGTTGGTCACGAACTGCTTCGCGCCGTTCAGCACCCATTTTCCGTCGCGCAGTTCCGCACGCGTGCGCAGGTTGTTCGCCTCGGAGCCGGCATGCGGCTCGGTCAGGCAGAACGCGCCGATCACGCGGCCGGACGCCATGTCGGCCAGCCATCGATCCTTCTGCGCCGGCGTGCCGAAGCCGAGGATCGGCCCGCAGCCGACCGAGTTGTGCACGCTCATCATCGTCGCGCACGCGGCATCGCCGGCGGCGACCTCTTCCATCGCCAGCGCATAGGCCACGTAGTCCGTATACGAGCCGCCCAGCTCCTGCGGCACGATCATCCCGAGCAGGCCGAGTTCGCCGAGCTGCGCGACGATCGCGTCGGGCAGGTGCGCATCGTGGTCCCACTGCGCCGCGTTCGGCGCCAGCATGTCGGTGGCAAACGCGCGCGCGGCATCGCGGATCATCCGCTGGTCTTCGGTGTAAAGCTCGTCCATGGTGCTGCTGTCTCCCGCGGCCGCCGGGCGCGACCGTCCTTGCGTTTCGATGCAACAAGTGTAGGCAAGCAGGCGCGACTGTTCGATGCTCGCGTCGCTCATTTACACTGAGCGTTTTTGCCACACCGGCGGCACGGATGAAGCAGGAAGACAAGGGAACCGTCGCGATCAGCCTCGTCGCTTACAGCGTCGCGCTCGCGACCCGGCGCGGCGTCGCGGCCGAGCCGCTGCTCGCGCAGGCCGGCATCGCGCCCGCGCTGCTCGGGCAGCCGCGCGCACGGGTGTCCGCACAGCAATACGGCGCGCTGTGGAACGCGATCGCGCGCACGCTCGACGACGAGTTTTTCGGGCAGGATCGCCACCCGATGCGCAGCGGCAGCTTCATCGCGATGAGCCAGGCGGCGCTGTCCGCGCGCGACGGGCTGCACGCGATGGCGCGCGCGGTGAATTTCATGCACTGCGTGCTCGACGACCTGCACGCGGAGCTCGATGCCAACCCGCAGCGCGTGCGGCTGCGCTTCGTGCACCGCAACAACGGCGCGACGCCCGCGATGTTCACGTACGCGACCTATTTCATCATCGTCTACGGGCTCACCTGCTGGCTGATCGGGCGGCGCATCCCGCTGCTGCATGCCAGCTTCCGCTGCGACACGCCGCCGGCCGACCACGAATACCCGTCGATGTTCTGTGACGACATGCGTTTCAACGAGCCCGATTCGTATGTCGATTTCGATCCCGAATTCGCGACGCTGCCGGTCGTGCAGAACGCGAAGACGCTGAAGACGTTCCTGCGCAACGCGCCGGCCAGCTTCATCGTCAAGTACCGTAACCCGAACGCGCTCGCGCAGCGCGTGCGCGCGGTGCTGCGCGAGCGGACGCGACGCGTTGTCGTCGGCCGGCGCCTGGTCGGCGCGCGCCTTCTTCATGTCGGGGTCGGGCAGCGTCTTCTGCAGGCCGATCAGGTTGCGCGGCTTCTTGAAGTCGGCAGCCTTGTACGCGCGCGCCAGGTACTTGCTGTACTCGGCCGGTTCGACCTTCACCGACATCGGGTCGATGCTC
>NZ_JAAGPO010000222.1:0-232 GCF_017104825.1 Burkholderia sp. Ac-20345
AGTCTCATGGTGGGGCATAGCGTTGAGGTAGATGAGTCGATGTCTGGTGTGCGTATACTGATATGAGTATGACACACGATTGTAGATCGCATACTGTCATGTGTATAATGAGAGTATGTGCTCGAGTGGAGGTCATGAGCACTAATACTAATTGGCAAGGTGGTGTGTCTTTGGCATGTATGTTGTAATGATAGTGATGGAAGACTTTTATTTATGTTTTTTTTTTTTTTTT
>NZ_JAAGPO010000223.1:0-15563 GCF_017104825.1 Burkholderia sp. Ac-20345
CGCGGACGCGAGCGCTTTCTTCAGCGCGTCTTCGTTGATCGGTGCGTTCGCGGCGAGCTTCGCGAGATACGCCTGCGCATTCTGCTGCGTGCGCTGCGCACGCAGCATCGCGCGCAGTTGCTCCTTCACGTCGGCCAGCGGACGCGGCGCGGCCGCGCGGATCTCGATCAGCTTCACGACATGAAAACCCGTGGGCGTCTGGATCGGCGCGGAGACCTGGCCCGGCTTCAGCGCGTCGGCCGCCTGACGGACCGCCGGCACCATCAGTTGATCGGGCACGAAACCGAGATCGCCGCCGTTCGCGGCGCTCGCCTTGTCCTGCGAGTTCGCCTTCGCGAGCGCCGCGAAATCGCCACTGCGCGCGCGGCTCGCGAGATCGGCCGCCTGCTTGCGCGCCTTGTCGAGCGTCGCGGCATCCGCGTTCGGCGGCACCGCGATATAGATCTGCGCGACATGCAGCGCGCGCGGCGCGGCGAACGCGGCGCGGTTCCTGTCATACGCGGACTGAAGCTCCGCATCCGACGGATAGTCGGCCGGCGGCGCATTCACCGACGCCAGATAGCTGCGCGCGACGATATCGCGCTGCGCCTGTTCGACGGCCGCCTGCACCTGCGCCTGCTTGTCCCAGCCCTTCGCTTTCGCCTCGGCCAGCACGGCCTTCTGCGCGAGCGTCGAACGCACGACCTGGTCCAGCGCCGCGGGATCGGCCGCGAGACGCTCGCGCCCTTCCGGGCTCACCGACTTCAGCAGCCCCTCGATATCGGCCTGCGTGACCGACGCCTGCGCGGCATTCGCGATCACGTCGTCCTGCGCGTGCACAGCGAACGGCGCGCCCAGCACGACACTGCCTGCCACGATCGCCAGCATCTTCATCTTCGTCATCATCGTTCGACTGCCCTCTCGATTGCTCTTGGAATGCGGACGCTGCATCAGCGCGCGTCCGTCAACGTCATGTGCAGGACGAGCGGCTGCGCCATCCCGCGTGGCGGCGCCGCGCCGACCGCCCGGCCGACGAGTGCGGCGTACAGCGCCGCGTCGAGCGCCGGTGGCCCGGCCGCACCGCTGTCGACGCACGTCACGTGCCCGTACCGGTCGAGCCACGCGCGCACCGGCAGCACCGGACTGTCGTCGCCGGCCTCGGCCCGTTCGCCGGCCCAGTGCTCGATGCCGGCACGCAGGCGGCACACCGCTGCATCGTCGCCATCGAGCGTCGCCCGCAGCCACTGCGCGATGCGCCGGGCATACGCGCCCCACGCGGCGGGTGCATCGCTCGCGGCTATCGCGTCCGCGTCGTGCCGCGCACGGCCCGGCAGCAGCGCACGCAATGCGGCGCCGATCCTCACTGCGCGGCAGCCTCGACCGCTGCCGTGGCCGCTTCGACGGCCGGTGCGCTGGCCTGATCGCCGGCCGCCACACGTGCCGCCGCTTCCTGCTCGGCCATCGCGGGACGGTTGCGCAAGTGCAGCAGGAATTCCTGGATCAGGCGATCCCACAGCTCGATCGTCGAGCGCAGGTAGCGCTCGGACACGCCGCCCGCGACAACCACGTCCATCTCCAGCGCGAGAAACGGCCCGTGGCTCGCGAGACGCGCGAAGCGCTTGGTCCGGTTCCAGTCCGCGACGAGTTCGGCCGGCAAGTCGCCCTGCACCTGCAGCACGCACGACAACGTGTAGTCGATGAACAGCAGCGCGGCGGGCGGTGCATCCGCACCCTGCGGAGCGAGCGCAGTGGCCGGGTTGCCGAAGCGCACCGCGAAGCCGATGCCCTGGCTCGCGCTCATCAGTTGCACCGCGCCGTTCTGTTCGGCCGCCGTCACGCGGTAGCCCGCGCGGCGCAGCACGTCGGCGAGGCGGTCGGCGCTGATCGCTTCGATCGGCGCGTCGTGTGCCGCGCGTTCGTCGCCGGCGTTCGGTTGCTTGTCTTGCATGTCTGTCTTCCCCGTATTCAACGAATCGATCGGTTCAATCCCGGCTGCGGGCCGCGCGCTCACTGTGCGTTCGCCGCAGCGGCAGCCGACGCCGGTACCGGCGTGGCTGCCACCGGCCGCGCGGCCGGGTCGTACTTGCCCGCATACAGCGCATCGCCGTAGCGTTGCGCGATGTCGTCGTACTTCACGCGCGCCGACTGCGCGAACGGCTGACGCGACGAGAACAGCGTGCCGATCCCGACATGCTCGTACGCGTCGAGAATCTCGTGCCCCACGCGATACAGCTCGGCATTGTGTGCCTGGCAGGTTTTCAGCTGCGTGTCACGCGCGGCGACGTCCTTCTGCAACTGCGTGTGCTGCGCATCGCGGGCACGCGACACGGCGAGCAAGTCCTCATAGGACGACTTGTATTTCGCCAGCGACTTCGCGTCCTGCTCCCGGCCTGCCCGCTCCTGTGCGAGCGCACGCTTCGCGGCCGCCTCGGCGCCCGAGTCGCCGCGCGCGCCCGCCAGTTGCCCCTGCATCGCCTTCAGTTGCGCGAGCGCGTCGTCGCGCTGCTTCTCGGCCGCCGCCTTGTCGCTCTGCAACTGCGCCTGGTTGTCCTGCAACTGGCGCAGCTCCTGCACGGTCGAGCGCAACTGGCTGCGCAGCTTGTCCTCGATGCTCTGCGCGTGCGCGCCGCCGGCCGCGAGCAGCAGCGTGCCGGTCAAGGCGGCCGCGAGCATCGTGCGAGTAATCGTGTTCATGCGCGGCTCCGGTCAGAAGCGAGCATTGAGCTCGATCTGCAGCACGTCGATCGAGACGGGCGGCCCGTACACTTCCTTCGAGCTCAGGTAACGCGCCGACACCCACGTGTCCCGTGCGACCGCATACGCGGCGCCGAGCACGTAGCCGCGCGCGTTGGTGCCGCCGAGATGGAAATCGGGATCGTTGAACGCGTCGAGCACGGCGTCCGGCTGCAGGTACTTGTACGCGATCGAGAAGTTCCACTGGCCCTTCTCGCGCGGCTCCGGCTCGCCGAACGTCGCCTTCGCGAGGAAGCCGTTCGGGCCGCTGCGGTAGTCGGCGCGCGTCGCGTTCACCGACGTCGAATCGTAGTTGTTGACCGGCAGCGACGACGCGGCGAACGCCTTGTTGTCGTTGTACGCGAGGTTGCGCACGTATTCGCCGTCGAGACGCAGCTTGAAGCGATCGGCCACCACCGTGTCCCACTGCGCCTTCAGGTCGAGCAGCCGGTAGTTGTAGGCCAGGCCGAACAGCTGCGGCTGCGGCGTCATCCCCGGCGCGAGGTTCGGGTTCTGCACGATGTTGCGCAGCGCGATCAGCGTGTTGCCGCCCTGCATGAATGCCGGCGCCTCGTTGTCGGTGCTGCAGCTCGTCGCGCCGAGATACAGCGCGCACGGCGACGACAGCGTGCCGCGCATGTTCTGGAAGTCGTAGTACGCGACCGCACCGCGCAGCCGGTTCTTCGCATCGATCTTCCAGTCGGCGCCGAACTGCGCGCCGAGCATCCACTTCGTGTCGCTGCCGGCCTTCTCGGTGCTGTTCGACGGGAAGTTCTCGCTCGTGTACTGGATCGGGAACACGCCGAGCGTGCCGAACAGCGTGACGTCCGGATTCCACGGCAGCGCATGGCGCAGGTTCGCGGCGATCCCGTCCATCATCAGGTCGTCGGAGAACACCAGGTCCGACTTGAAGAACGGATTGTCGAAGCGGCCGGCCGTCAGGTTCAGCCACGATGTCGGCTTGTATGCGAAGAACGCCTTGTTCAGCCAGATGTTCTTCTTCGCGAAGCCGCCGCCCGCGGTGGCCGTGGTCGACACCGGCCCGTTGTCGTTGCCGCTCGCGAGCTGGATGCCGGCGATCATCTCGTCGGACAGCGTCGCCGTCACGCCGAGCCGCGCGCGGTAGCGCAGCAGGTTGTTGCGGTTCTCCCGCGTGTTCTGCGTGGGGATCTGCGTGTTGTTCGTGTTCGAATTGACGTCGAACCCGCCGCCCTGGTTGATCGCCGCGAAGTTCGTCACGCCGTTCGTGTTGCCGCCGCCGTAGAAGTGATACTCGTCACGCACGCGCAGGTCGCCGTCGAGCTTGATCCGCGACACCCAGTCGGGGAACGTGTTCGGCTGCGCCCAGTTCTCCGCCTTCGCCTGCGCGATCACTTCCTGCTTCACCTGGTCGCGGATCTGGTCGCGCACGAGTTGCGGCACGTACGGTACCGCGACGTCGCCCGGCTGCGTCGGCGGGTTGACCACGCCGCCCGCCACGACCGGCGCACCCGACGCACGGGCCGACCTCGCCTGTACGGCCTCGGTGCGCGCCTCGCGGATCAGCTCGTTCGCGTTCTGCTGCGTGAGTACGCCGCGTTTCACGAGCAGGTTGATCAGGTTGATCACCACGCTCTCGGTCGGCGCGGCCTTCCCCGACGCCGCCTGCGCCTCGAGCGATTGCCCGTGCGCGGCGGACGCGCAGGTCAGCCCGAGCATCAGCACCGCCGCGCCGACGCGCGACAGGCGCGCGGGCAGCGCGCCGTTGCGGGGCACCCCACCCCGTCCGTTCATCTTCCGAATCATCGAAGCACTCCGAACAATTTTCGTTTCTTTTCCGGCAGCATCCGTGCGACGGCGCCGCCCCATGATTCTTTCGTCGTTTCGCGTGCGCATCGTCATGCCGGCTTGCGCCCCTGAAGCTTGACGAGCACCGGATACGCAGTCGCGGGCGGCGGCACCTCGTCGACCCTGCCGAGCGCTTCGACCGCCGCGACGACGGCCGCATCGATCTTCGCGTCGCCGGTGGACTGCGCGATCGTCACCTTCGTGATCCGTCCCGACGCGTCCATCCACAGGTTCAGGTTGCCCGCGAACCGCGCGCCGCCGGCCTCCTGCACGCCCTTGTCCTGCTCGATCGCGCGTTGCAGCACGTACACCATGTATTGCGCATAGCTCGCGTTGCCGAACTTGCCGCCCCCGCCGCTGCCCAGCATGCCGGAGCCGTCGCCGGCGCCGATGCCGAAGTTGTCGCTGCCCGCCTGCGCATCGGCGTTCATCGTCATCTGCTGCGGCTGGTTGTCCGACGGCTTCGGTGCCTCCGATGGCTTCGGTGCGATCGTCGGCCGGTCGACCGGCGTCCTGACCTCTTCCTTCACCTTCTCGGGCGGCGGCTTCTGTTTCGGCGGCGGCGGGGGCGGCGGCAACGGAATCACCGTCGTCACCTGCGGTGCGCTCACGCGCTTCACGCCTGCGGTGTCGCCCGCGAAACGCCAGATCAGCGCGGCCACGCCCGCGAGCACCAGCGCGATCGCGACGGGCTTCACGTAGCGGCCGGGGCCCTTGTCCGGCGGGCCGCCGTTGTAGGTCATTTCCATCGCGTCAGCCGCCCTGCTTCGCCTTGCCGGTCACGAGGCCGACTTGCGACAGATCGAGGCGGCGCAGCAGGTCGAGCACGTCCATCACCTTCTGGTACTGCACGCCCGCGTCGCCCTTCAACACGATCGGAAAATCCGGACTGGTCGCCTTCTCGGTGCGCAGCCGGCTCTCGAGCTCGTCCATCGTCACCGGGTACGCGTCGAGGAACACCTGCCCCGAATCGGCCACCGTGATCGCCTTCGTCTTCGGCTTCGCGAGACTCGCGGACGAGCTCGCCTTCGGCAGATCGACCTTGATGCCCTGCACCGACGCGGTCGTCATGATGATGAAGATGATCAGCAGCACGTACGCGAGGTCGAGCATCGGCGTGATGTTGATGTCGTCGTACGGCTTGTCGTCGTCCTGAACCTGCATGGTGGTCTCCTGCGTGCGTCAGTCGGCCAGCACCGCGTGATCGGGCGCGCGGTGCGCTTCGGCGAGGCGCGTGACGAATTCGTCGACGAACACCTGCATGTTCGCGGTCACGTTCTTGTTGCGGATCAGCAGGTAGTTGTAGCCAAACAGCGCGGGGATCGCGACGAACAGGCCCGTGACCGTCGCAAGCAGCGCGGCCGCGATACCCGGTGCGATCGCGTTCACATTCACGTCGCCGGCTGCCGCGATCGCCGCGAACGTGATCATCACGCCGACCACCGTGCCGAGCAGCCCGAGGAACGGGCCGCCCGAGATCGCGATCGTCAGCAGCACCATCGACTTCGACAGCTTCTGGTTTTCGCGCACGAGCGTTGCGTCCATCGACGCGCGGATCGCCTCGATCGACTCAGACGTGATCACCGTGCGGCCGTTGTCGTCCACGCGGCTGTGAATTTCATGCACGCCGGCCTTGTACAGCCGGTACAGCGACGACTGGTACAGGCGGCGGCCGTCGGTGCTCGCTTCGTCGACGTGCGCGAGACCGACCAGGTGACGCCCGGCCACTTCGCGGAAGCGCTGCACGAAATACTGGTTCGCCTTGTCGACGGTGCCGACGTAGCGCGCCTTCGTCCACATCACGACCCACGACACGAGCGCCATGCCGAGCAGGATCGTGATCACGACCCACGCGTCGACGGTCACCGACTGCACGATCACGCCGAAGTAGCCGAAACCGAAGCCCGACTGCTTCTCGTCGGCGCCATAGGCGACGAGCTTCGATTCCGAGCCCTGCGCGAGCGCGTCGACTGCGATTGCCGCCGGCGAGCGAGCGATCTTCGACAGACGCAGTTCGTCGAGTGCGCCTGCGTAACCGGCGAAGCCCGCCGGCGCACCGGTGGTGTCCGCACCGACCGTCGCCGCGCTGTTCAACGCGGGCAGCGTCGAAGCGACCTGCGCGGCCTGCTTGCCGTTCACGTAGACGGTGAGGTTCTTGCCGTCGGCCGTGACCGCGAGATACGTCCACTGGTTCGCGGCGACGGGCGATGCGGCCGGCGTGCGGACCGGTGCCGGATTGCCTGCAGCGCCCTGGACTTCCGCGAACGGCACGCCGTTGTCGAGGCCGATCAGCAGCGCGTTCGCGCCATCGCGACGGCTGTACAGCAGCGTGTTCGGCGTGAGTGCCGACGGCTTCACCCATGCGCTGAACGTGAAGCTGCCGCCGGCCGGCACATTCAGCGACGGGCTCGCAGGCAGCGTCAGCGACCCGTTGCCGTCGAACCGCGCGCCCTTGCCGACGATGCCGTCCTCGACCGTCCGGAACGACGCGTTCTGCGCGTGGTTGCCGTACGCGGTCAGGTCCTTCGGCGGTGCACCCGCCGCGCCGTTGAAGTGGTAGACGAGCGTGTAGTCGGGATCGAACGTCTCGGCCGGCTTGCTGCCGTCCGGCGCCTTCTTGTTGCCGTAGTACATCCAGATCGATTCCGCGGCGCCGGCCGGCATCTTCGGAATGTCGACCCAGATCAGCGCGACGCCGAGCACGGGATCGTATTGCTCGACGTGGTAGTTCAGCGGCGTCTTGTCGTCGGCGGCGACGAAACGGATGTCCGCGCCGTTGTCGGCCAGCCCGTCGAACTGGAAGTTGCCCGAGTGCAGGCGGATCAGCAGCGGCACCCGGCCGGCCGATTCCGCGAGGTTCGCGCCTTTCGCGCTCGCGTCGATCGTGATCGCCTTCCGGTACGACCAGTCGTTCTGCCACCATGCGTTCGCGATGCCGGGCAGCACGCCGAGCATCACCGCCAACAGGAAAAACAAGACTCGCTTCACGATCCACTCCCCGAATGTGCGGGCGCCGCGCTCGTCGCATCGCCCCGGCACGATCAAAAAAAATCCGTCAGAACCCCAGCCTTACGTAGAAATCGAATCGCGGGCTGTACTGCCGCGTATAGACGCCCGCCTTCAACGGCCACCCGGCCTCGAAATCCGCGCTTGCGTACTTCATGATCTGCACCCGTGTGCCGACGCCGACACTCATCAGGTTGAAGCGCGACGTCTGCTCGGGCAGCGGGCTCAGCAGCCACAGGTGCGCCGCGTCGAAGAACGCGTGGAAGCGCCACTCGTTCACGCGGCTGCCGACCGCGCCGCCGAGCCACTTCGCGAGCGACGGGCTGCGCAGTTCGACCGACGCGATCACGCCGCTGTCGGCCGTGTCCTCGGCCTGCATGTAGCCGCGCACGCTGTTCATCCCGCCCGCGGCGAACTGCTCGCTCGACACGAGCGGCGAATTCGAGATCTGCGCGTTCACGTGCGCATTGGCCTGCATGTCGTTCGCGAAGCGCTGCGTGTGGTTGACGTCGAACTTGCCGTACACGAAATCGGGCGTCGCGTTGTAGCGCTTGTTGTCCCATGCGCCCCAGTCGCTGCCGAGGCCGCGGATGTTCGTCGTCACCGACGCGGAGAACGACGTCTGCGAGTTCTTCAGGCTCAGCTGGCCGTTGTACGACAGCGTCACCGGCACGTACGTGAGCGGCGCCGTCGAGCCCGTCTGGCCCGGTATCGACACGTTTTCGTCGAAGTGCTTGCGGTCGATCTCGACGCTGACCGAGTGCGCGTAGGTTTCCGACGCAGGCAGCGAATAGATCGCGGTGAAGCCGTACGTGGTGCCCTTGCCGAGCACGTTGGTGTTCGCGACCGACGCGACGTTGCTGTCCGAATGCACGACCGTCGCGAGAAAGCTCCAGCGCGAATCCCTGATCGGCGCGAGATACGAGAACGCGTAGACGCGCGCATCGTTCGGATGCTGCGGCGCGAGCACGTAGGTGCCGGAAACCACGTGGCCGAGCTGCCAGAGATTCGAGTAGCTGAGGTTCGCGGTCGTGCGCAGCGTCGACGTGCCGGGACTGTTGTCGTTGTTCAGTTCGAGCGAGCCGTGCAGCGGGCTGTGATCGTCGACCTTCAGGTCGACGTCGACCGTCTGCGGCAGCGCGCCCGGCTTGAGGATCGGAATCACCTGCCGGTCCGCCGAGCGGTTCAGGTCGGTGAGCTGCTGCTGGGCCTGGTTGAAATCGGGCACCCGGCCCTCGGCCAGCGCAGGCACCGCATCGCGGATATTCTGCGGCGAGTTGTATTTCGCGCCGTCGACGCGCAAGCGCCCGACCTTCGCTTCCGTCACCTGCAGCAGGATCACGCCGTTCTTCACCTGCTGCTGCGGCAGCTCGACGACGACCGACTGGTAGCCGCGGTCCTGGTACGCCTTCTGCAATGCGTCACGTGCGGCGTTCACGTCGGCGAGCGTGCGGCCCGGCCCTTCGAACGGATACACGGCCTTCTCGATCTCGAGCGCCGGCAGCGTCGTGTTGCCGCGCACCACGAAGGCATTCACGTCGAACGACTGCGGCGCGGCCGGTGCCGCCTTCGCGGCCGGCGCGGCTTCCTGCGCGTGAATCCCCGGCGCGAAGCCCAGCCCACCGGCCAGCACGACACCCGCCAGGCATCGGCAGTTCAGCCGCCATCGTTCGCGTGACTTGCGGTCTACTCTCGGCGGCATGCGCCATTCCCCTTTGTTGTTCCGGATCGAAGCTTTGCGCACCGCGCCAGCCGTTCGCTCCGCTATCAAATGCCTGTTTCACTTTGATGACGATTTATTCGTCATCCTTAGCATGGTCTGTGCATTTCTTTCCCCGATTTCCGTGCCCGGTGCGTTCAAGCGCATCTACCGGAAAGGACGAAGCGAATCCGGAAAACCCGCAACCTTCGTCGCGCATCGTCGCGATCGGCTGCCTGCCGACGCATCGGCACTGCTGCGTCGATCGGCAACGACCATCGTGTGCGGCGCACGAGTCGCCGCTCTCACCTACCTAGACGGAACCGGGCGCGCATTGCCGCAAACTTTTTTTGCGGGCCCTCCAACTGGCCGTCCGGCTCGACGCCGGAAGCAGGACACGGCCGCCAGCGTGCGGCCTGCAATGCGCGCGCAACGAAAGCCGGCGCGAATCGCGCGGCGCGTTGCGCTGGAATGTGCGTGGCCCCCGTTTCGTGTTCGTATCGTCTGCCGTGGCTGCCAGGGCTTCCTGGAATCGCGCGTGCGCGATCGCCGGCAAACGTGTTGCCGCCCCGAAGGCGGCGCGCCCGGCGCGTCACCCTCCCCCTGCGTGCGGCACGACAATCCTCGGGTTTCAACCGGGAAGTTTTTGTGACATTCCGCTGAAGATATGCACGAGATGCGCGCGAGACCGTTTCCGCGCACCGCACGCGCGATGCGGCGCCGCGACAAGCCTCCCGGCAACGAGAAATCCTGCGGTTTGCGGCCGTCCGCTTCGTCCTAGCTATTGGGTAAAAACATCAACGACCGGATCCCTCCATGTCATTCGCGACGATGTTCGTACGGTGGCTCGCCGAACGCCTGTCCGGCCATGCCGCGACCGCACGCAGGTTGCCGCCCGCCGCCTTTGCCGCGGCGCGGCGCCCGCTGCGCTGGCGCGCGCCCTGGCTGGCCTGGCACCTGCTGTCGTGGGTCGTGCTCACGTTGCTCGCGCCGCCCATCTGGACGATCGGCACGCTGCTGCTGATCGATGCGTCGAGCGACCAGCCGCTGTTCTGGATGCTCGCGATGGCGATCGTGCCGGTCGCGAACGGCGCCGCGATCGTCGCCGCGAACCAGCGCCATCACCGCACGCCGTTCACGCGACGCTCGACGGTCGCGCTTTACCTGTTCTTCGTCGCGATGGCCGTCGGCTGCGCGCTGTTCCTGCTGCTGCTGTGGCGCTCGCATGCGATCGCGTCGCTGGTCGGCCCGCTGGCGCTGACGACCGACGGCACGCATCCCGCGACGCTCGCATTCTGGGTGGCCGGGCTCACCGCGATGTTCGGCGTCACGTCATCTGCACATGCGAGCATCGCCCATGCGTGGCTGGCGTTCGTGGACTGAACACGGCCGCACCGCCCTTGCAGGAGCATGCGAATGCATCGATATGGAAGGTCCGGCAAAGCACGGCTGCTACGCGAACGCGGCATCGCGATCGTCACGGTGCTGCTCGTCGTCGCGCTGGCGGCGACGCTCGCGGCGAGCGTGCTGTGGCGCCAGCAGGTCGCGACGCGCGACGTGGAAAACCAGCGGCTCGCGACACAGACGATGTGGGTCGAGCGTGCGGCGGTCGAATGGGCGCGTGCGACGCTGCGCGCGCAGAGCGCGACGTCGAACGTCACGTTCGTCGGCCAGCCGTGGTCGTCACCGGCCGCCGATGTGCAGCTTGCGGACCTGCTGCCGCCCGACGCCGCGGCGGTCAATGCGGAGCTGTCGCGCGCGTGGATCTCCGGCCACGTCGAGGATGCGCAGGCACGCTTCAACCTGACGAACCTCGTGACGCGCATCGCGCCCGGCAAGCCGTGGCAGGCCAACGGCGAAGGCGTGCTCGCGTACCGGCGGCTGCTGAGCCAGCTGTCGCTCGATCCCGCGCTCGCGCAGCAGACGGCCGACTACATGCTGCGCTCGCTGCGCGACACGAACGGCCCCGACGGCTGGCCGCTGCAGCTCGTGTCCGTCGACGATCTCGCACGCATTCCCGGCTACGACGCGCATGCGATTGAGACGCTGGCGCCGTTCACGACGATCCTGCCGGACCTGACCACCGTCAACGCCAATACCGCGGCCGAGCCCGTGCTCGTCGCCGCGATTCCGACGCTGTCGGCCAGCCAGGCCAGGCGGCTCGTCGACCGTCGCGGCACCGCGTATTTCGTCAGCACCGGCGATATCGCCGAGTACCTGTTGCCCGCGCGCGGCGGCAATCCGACATTGCCGGACGGCTCGACCGTCGGCGTCAACAGCCTCTACTTCATCGTGCATTGCCGCGTGCATTCGGCGCGCATCAACGCACGCGTCGACACGCTGATCGCGCGCTACGGCAGCGGCAATTTCACGTGGACGTCGGTGATCTGGGTGCGGCGGCTGACGAGTTGAACGCAGCGCCTGCGCGCCGCTTCTCCGGCTAGTTCAGCGGCGATTCGCTCAATGCGACCGAACGCATGCCCTGCGCCGCCGCGCAGTCGAACGACAGCCGCGTAAGGCTTGTCTCGCGCACTTCGCCGAGCAGCCGGTTCCAGTCGTCGATCGACACGAGCAGCGCGATCGGCCGGTTGTATTTGGTGACCATCACGAGCGCCTCGCCCGCGTGCCGCAGCGCCTTCGACGGATTGCTGCTGAAGTCGCGCGTCGCCATCGCGATCGTGCGCAGGCTGAACACGTTCGCGGCCGGATCGCCGCCGTCGTCATGCAGCAGGTGTTCGAGCGTCGCCGCGCGCAGCAGCGCCTGCGACTTCGCGGACAGCCGGTTGTCGCGGCGCCTGCGCCGCTCGCTGCGCGGATCGACGTGCACGGCGAGCATCCGCACGATCTGCCCGAGCGTCGCTGCGGGCAACTGGTCGTAGCGTCGCCACCAGTCCGGCGGCAGCGCGATCATCATCCCGGCATAGGTTGCGGTGACGCCGTCGGCGATATGCGACGGCACACGTTCCGCGTCGCGTTCGTCCAGACCGAGCGCGCCACCGACCACACGGGTCATCACGCTGAACGCGTTGTACGCGAGCGCCGCGATGCCGCTCGCGAGCAGCGACGCGCGGGCGGGCACGCTGCCGAACAACATGCCACCGAGCGCCGGTTCGAGCGGGAACGGCAGCGCATCGCGCCAGCGCCGGCGCGCCAGCTGCATCACCTGGCACGCGTCGAACTGCTCGACCGGCAGGTTCGTCAGCACCGTGACCGTCGCGCCCGGGTGGCCGTCGCGCCCGTGGCCGCACCATTCGATCCGCCTGAGCGTTCCGGCCGCTTCACCGTCGCCCGCGATGCCGACGTCCTGCGCGCGAACGTCACCGCCGTCGAGCGGGCCTGCATCGCGCCAGCCGCCGAGCGGCCGGCATGCGGCCGCGCCGCCATCGTCACGCAATACGAATGCGCCGCCGCGGCGCGGCCAGCCCGACACGATCGCGTCGGTATCGAAACGGCCGTCGACGATCCACAGCTCGCCTGGCCTGACGGTTTCCAGCAGCGCGCCGACGAACGCGCGTTCGTGCCACCGGCCGCGTTCGACCGGCAGCAAGTCGACGATCATCGCAAGCTCGGGATCGTAGACCGGCATCACTCGCGCGCCGGTCATGCCCAGCTCCGCGTCACGCGCCGGGTCGTCACACGCGCGGCCGCAGCCGCAACCGCCGGGCGCGCAACTGTCGCCCGTGCCGTCGAGCACACGCAGCCGCATCCCGCCGAGCGTGCGCCCGCGTTCGTCGGCTCGCGCCGCCGCGACGGGCAACAGCAGATCGACGCTGTCCCTGACGAGCGCACGCCCCCAGCCGGCCCGCCAGCGGCTCATGCCGTCGTGAAGCGCGGCCACTGCGGCGCCGGGCGCGGACGACACGTATCCAGGCACCCCGAGCGGCATCTGCGACGTCGGCATCTGCGCCTGCGCGGCAATCGCCGCGATCGCGTCGACCGCCAGCGCGAACAGCGTCTCGCGGATCGACTCGTCGTCGGGCTCTTCGTCCGCGTCGGCAACCATATCGATCCAGTCGTCGTGCAGCGCGCACTGCAGCACGAGCCGCGTCATGATCGTCATCGGGCTCTGTTCGACGAAGCGTTCCACAATCGTGCGCATCATCCAGTCACTCCACACTGTTCAGCCGGGCACACTCTCACTTGACGGACCGCCCGCGACCCCGCAGCATCGTGGGCGACCGGACCCGCGCGACGGCGCGCCGCCGCGGCGGTCCGCCCGCAATCGATGCACGAGGCACCGGCATGTACGTAGATCCCCGCGTGGCCCACGGCCGCGCCCGGTTCGACCTGAGCGGTTCCCCGCGGCTCGTCGCCGACGAGCGCCGCTGGGAAATCAGCGACGTGGTCACGCGCGGCCTCGACGATTTCACGGGCGTGCGCAACCGCCGCAACCTGATGCGGCTGCTCGAACGCCAGATCGCGCCGAAGCTCGCGCGCCTCGGGCTCGAGCCGTACGTCGGCGCGCTCGGTCATGCCGAAGGGTTGTTCGTCAACTTCTCGACGATGAGCGCCGAGCACGGCCTGCGCGAATTCCAGCTTCAACTGACGGTGCCCGACCTCGTGCTGCGCAGCTTCGCGTCGAACGTGATCCGGCCGCACGCGGTCGCGCGCTGCATGCAACGCAACGGCGTAATGTCGCTGGCGGAAATCGAACACGAAACGCGCATCGCGTTCGTCGCGGCGCGCGTGATGCGCTCGCTCGCCCTCGCGGAAGGCTGGCAGCAGATCGGCGTGCCGACGCCGCACGGGCTGTTCGTCGGCGCGCTGACCGACGCGCACGACGTCGCGATGAACACCTATTTCCGGCCCGGCGACAACGACCGGCCGTCGCGCTGGAGCGGCTTCTCGGCCCTCTTCTCGACGATGCCGGACTGGCGCCCGGAACAGGTCCGGCACGGGGGCGATCTGCTGCAATGGATGGTCAACCATATCGTGGCCCTGCAAGAATCAGCACCGTTCGTCGAACGCTTTCCCTTTCTGCGCGAGCCGCTGCGCGATGCCGGCGATCCGCTCGACGCCGCCTGGAACGGCGCACGCGCCGGCCTGCAACCCGGGTCGCCATCCTGAATCGTGAATCCGGGCTTGCGTGACGCGGCCGGCACGTACTCGGCACCTGCCCGCCACCGTGCGTGAACGGTGATCCGGGAGCCCATTCAGGCCCCCGTTCCCCTGTCTCCGCGCTACAGCCCCTCTGCACAGCCCCCTCGCTCTCTCATATACAAGGTCGAAGCGGGCCCGCATAACCCGCAGACTTTCTTTCAGCGCGTGCGCCACGGCACGAGCACGCGTGCGATTGCGCACCACACCGGTGCGCGCAAGAAAAGCCGCCGCGTCAATGCGTGCGCGTCGGCCCGCCGGGCTCCTGGCGGCCGACCGTCTCCAGCACGGCCCACATCCAGATCAGCTCGCGGACCGTGCGTGCATGCTCGTCGCTCTGCGCGCGCCAGCGCGCGAAAGCGTCGAGTTCCTGTTCCGTCGTGTCGCCGGTGCGCAACCACAGCAACCAGCGCACCGCGCCCTCGCGGATCGCATCGGCGCGCGTATTCGCGTCGCCGGGATCCGACTCCCGTTGCGATTCGTTCATGATCACGCCACCGCCCGAAGCTCCATCGACACACATCCCCCGCACCGCGCATCGCTGCACGGCCGGGGCGCTTGCCACCCACGCCTCGGGTCCGACGACGTCACACCGGGCCGCCATGACAGACGGCCCGGCGTTTGCCGGCCCTCATTGATCAAGTCGTATCGGACGGCCGTAACCCGCAGTGCGCGGACAGCCGGAAGCGACGCGAACGCATCGCCAGCGGGAGGAAGAAGGGAAAGTGGAACGCGGGAAGCCGGTCAGCTCAGCAGCACGATATTGCCGGGCAGACGCGTGATGTGCGCGCCGTACAGGCGGCCGACCATGTCGATCACGTCATCGAGCCGCGTGATCGGGAACTGCGCCTGCATCCGGTTTTCGCCGAGCGACGCGCTGCGCAGGATGACCTTGCCGCGCCGGTAGCGGTTGATCTCGTCGACCACTTCGGCGAGCGGCACGCCGTTGAACACCAGCATCCCGCGTCGCCATGCGCTGACCGCGCCCGGATCGATCCGCGACACGGGCTGCACGCCGCGATCGTCGTAGACGACCTGATCGTCGGCCGTCAGCGTGCGTGCGCCGCGCGGATGCTCGAGCGCGACGGTGCCGGAGAGGCAGGTCACGCAGACCAGCGAGCCGGTGCGCCGCACGTTGAAGCGCGCGACGGTCGCCCGCATGCGGCCGCCGCCCGCAACCACGGTGACGGGCTGGATCGGCGTCGCGCGGTCGGCCGGCGGC
>NZ_JAAGPO010000224.1:0-15542 GCF_017104825.1 Burkholderia sp. Ac-20345
CGCCGCGCCAGCAGACGCCGCGCGCGCCGAGCGTGACCAGCACGTTGCCGACGCCCTTCGCGCGCAGCGCATCGGCGGCGCGCACGGCGGACGCATCGTCGCCGACGGCGATGCCGGTCAGCGACTCGGCTTCGGTTTCGTTGACGACGAGGTAGTCGACCCGTGCCAGCAACGCGTCGAACAGCGGCTGCGCGGGCGCGGGATTGAGCAGCACCGGCGTGCGGTGCGAGGAGGCACAGGCAATGGCGCGCACGACGGTCGTCACCGGTACTTCGAGCTGGCATACGAGCATCGCGGCCTCCGCGATCGCTTCGCGTGCCGCGTCGATCCGGTCGGCATCGAGGCGCGCATTCGCGCCGGGCACGACGACGATGCTGTTCGCGCCGCCCTCGTCAACCGTAATCGTGGCCACCCCGGTCGACGTGCCGCCGATCCGGTCCAGATGCGCCACGTCGATGCCCTCGGCCGCCAGCGCGTCGTGCAAGCGTGCACCGAACGCGTCGTCGCCGACGCAGCCGATCATCGCGACCGACGCGCCCAGACGCGCGGCCGCGACCGCCTGGTTCGCGCCCTTGCCGCCATGAACGGTCTGGAAATCCGTGCCGAGCAGCGTCTCGCCCGGCACCGGCAGGCGCGGCGCACGGGTGACGAGGTCGATGTTCACGCTGCCGACGACGGCGATGCGCGGTGGATAGGTGTAGCTCATTTCCTAATGTAACCGCTTACATTTGCGACGGACAAAATGGCCGGAATGGCCGTCGTCGATGAAAATTTCACGATATGGATAGAATATGGGTCAGACGCAATACGGAAGCACGTCAAGATAGCGCTTACATTCTCACAAGGTCGAGCGAGAATGCAAGCGAAGCCACCAAGAATTAGGGGTAAACAATGACGCATTTGACAACGCGCGGCGCCGTCACCGTCGCCACGCCGGGAGCCGGCCGATGAGCGCCCCTCCCTCCCGCAGCGGCGCCCCCCGCGCGCGCCGCGGCAGCGGCCGCTCGGTGCTCGGCGATGTCGCGAAGCTGGCCGGCGTATCGACCGCGACCGTCTCGCGCGTGTACAACGATCCCGGCAAGGTGTCGGCCGACGTACAGCAGCGCGTGCGCGACGCGGCGCGCACGCTGAACTGGATTCCAAACGCGGCGGGCCGCGCGCTTGCGTCCACGCGCACCCACATCACCGGCGCGATCATTCCGACGCTCGACGACCAGGTGTTCGCATCGCAGGTCGCGGGCATGCAGACGGTCATGGCCGAGCACGGCATCACGCTGTTCCTGGGCTGCTCGAACTACGATCCCGCGCAGGCGCTGGCCCAGGTGCGCGCGATGCTGTCGCGCGGCGTGGAAGCCGTGTCGCTGGTCGGCGAAGCGTATCCGCCGGAACTGTTCGAACTGCTTGCGCTGCACCGCGTGCCGTACGTCGTCACCTATGCGTATCGCGACGACAGCCCGCATTGCTGCATCGGCTTCGACAACCGCGCGGCCTTCGCGCGGCTCACCACCCACCTGCTCGACCTCGGCCACCGCGATTTCGCGATCATCATGCAGCCGTCCGCCGACAACGATCGCGTGCAGGCCCGCCTGCGCGGCATTCACGACACGCTGGCCGCGCGCGGGCTCGCGGTGCGCCCCGTCCACCAGCACGAAGGCGCGGCCACGATTGCCTTCGGGCGGGCGAGCCTGCGGGCGATCGCCGGCAGCGACGCGGCCACGCGGCCGACGGCCGTGATCTGCGGCAACGACGCGCTCGCGCTGGGCGCGTTGCTCGAGGCGCAGGCGCTCGGCATCGACGTGCCCGCGCAATTGTCGATCACCGGGTTCGACGACATCGCGCTCGCGCGCGAGATCCAGCCGCCGCTGACGACGATGTGGGTCGACACCGACGCGATCGGCCGCCAGGCCGCACGGGCCTTGCTCGACGCGCTCGAGAACGGCGCAACGGGGCCCGGTCATGCGGTGCTGCCGGAGTTGCGCACGCGGGAATCGGCCGCACCGCCGGCGCAGGTGCGCGCAGCGCGACAGAAATGACGATGCGCCGGGCGGCTTCGGCCGCCCGGCCCGCCCGTCACTGCATCAGGTCGACCGGCAGCGTCTTGTCGAGCGTGTCGTGCCACGCGAGGATGGTCTTCGGCACGTTTTTCTTCCACGCCGGCACGTTCGTGTAATAGCGCATCCGCACGTTGTTCTTCGCATCGAACACGAGCAGCCCGATCCACAGATCGTTACCGCGGCGCATCACGATCGCCGCGTTCGTCGTCGCGATGCCGCGCACCCAGTACGAATTCACGTGCGCATTGAGCCCGTCGAGATCCTTCTCGTCGGCGCTGTAATTGACGTTGTCGACGAGCGTCTGGTAATCGGCGCCGAGCAGCTTGTGCGCGGTCGCGTTCTGCGTCGCGTCGGCGACGACCTTGAGGCTCAGCAAGTCGGCCGCCGGCTTCGCCTGGAACTGCGCCGCGGTCACATACTCGCCGCCGTAGGAGACGCCCGCACCGGCACCGCAATCGAAATCCGCGCCGTGTTGCGTGACGCCGATGCGTCCGCCCTTCCGTTCGAAATCGATCCGGCATTTGTCCTGGCGGTAGGTGCCGCTGTCGCCGTGCAGCACGATATCGCCGTCGAGCGCGCCCGTATTCGCACCGTTGTTGCCGCCCAACTCGAAATGCAGGCGCGGCGCCGTGCCGGTGAACGTCAGCACGCCGCCGAACGACGGGTTGTCGCTCGTCATGTACCACGTCTGCTGCCAGCGATCGGCTGCCAGCGGCTTGCCGTTCAGGCTCGCGAGCCGTTCGCGGTAGCGGTCGCCCAGGCACGGCGCGTCGGCGCCGCACTGGTCGCGCTGCTTGAGCCATTTCAACTGTGCGGCCTTCAGCGCGGCTGTATCGCCGCCTTTCGCGAGTGCCTGCTTCCATGCCGCCGCGAGGTCGCCGTCGAGCTTCGACAGCGTGGCGTCCGCGCAGATCGCCTTCTCGGTTGGAGAAGCGGCTTTCGCGCAGTCGAAGCCGGCCGCGTGCGCGGCGAGCGGCAGCAGCGTCAACAGCGCGGCCGCCGCGACGGATCGCAGGTGCGTGCGCGATGCATCGCTAGCGGGAAGCGCGGTTTGCCCGCGCGCATTCGATCGGTTCCGGATGGTCATCGGCTTGGCCCGTCGCAGGATCGCGCGCCTGTAGAAGCTACCTGCACGCGGCATTCGAGGTAAAAACGCCCGGCCCGGCATGTCGCGCATGCCGTTGCTCGCCGAAGCCTAACCCGAATGCGCGGCGCCGATCAATCGATGGTCGATGTCAGCGCAACCGTCGGCGCAGCCACGCTGCATTGCACGATGCCGTCGCGCAATGCGGCTTCCACGGCGGCATCGATGAACCCGATGAACACCATGACGCCGTCTCCTTCGTGCGCGGCCAGCCCTTCGTCTTCCATCGACGAGAAGCGGATGCGCCGCGCGGCGACCTGGCAGACGCGCGTGGCGACCGTGCGCTGCGCATCGGCCACGCGCACGACGCCCTTCGCGCGCAGGATCGTGCGCGGCAACGCCTTCAGCCATGCACGCAGCCGCGCCTTGTCGAGCACGTCCGGCGCGGCGACGGTGACGCTCACGAACGCCGGCATCGCGTCGTGTCCGATCGCCCGGTGCACACGCACGATATCCGGCACGATGCGGCGATCGGGCACGGCCGCATCGAACAGCAGCGCGAGCGGAATCTCGCCATGCCGCGCGGCGACGACGACATCGGTCGGCGCACACGCGCGCACATCGTCGAGCACCGTGTCGCGCTGTGCCGGTGCAACGAGATCGAGCTTGGTCACGACGATCGCGCCCGCGCCGTCGAGCTGGCGCTGCGCCATCGCGCCGACGAGCGGATCGGCGAGCGTGTCGCGCCACGCGAGCGCATCGGCGACGACGAGCACCGACGTCAGCCGGAACGCACCGTTCAGCAGCCCGATCTGCGCGATCTTCGCGGGATCGGCCACGCCGCTCGCTTCGACGAGCAGCAGCTCGGGCCGCACGTCGCGCGTCGCGACGCGCGTCAGCGCATCGACGAGCGCGCCGCCGATCGTGCAGCAGATGCAGCCGTTGTCGAGTTCGATCACGTCGTCGCCGCGCGCTCGCACGAGCCGCGCATCGATGTTCACCGCGCCGAAATCGTTGACGAGCACCGCGATGCGCCGGCCATGCGGCGCCTGCAGGATCGCATTGACGACCGTCGTCTTGCCCGCGCCGAGATAGCCGCCGATCACCGCGAGGTCGATCGGCGCGGGCGCGCGAGCAGCGTGCGTAACCTGCGTGCTCATCGCGGCGACCGGAACACGCGCCCGCCGAGCACGGTGCCCCACACGGCGAGTTCCTTCAGGCGCGCCGGTGCGCATACCGACGGATCGTCGTCGAGCACCGCGAAATCCGCGAACTTGCCGATCTCGATGCTGCCGACGAGATGATCCATCCGCAACGTATAGGCCGCGCCGAGCGTGATCGCATGCAGCGCGTCGTCGACCGCCAGCCGCTCGCCTTCGCCGAGCACGCGCCCGGACGCCGTCTCGCGCTGCACCGCGCACCATGCGGTAAACAGCGGATTCAGCGGCGTGATCGGCGCATCCGAATGCAGCGCGAACGGAATCCCGAGCCGCCGCGCGGAGCCGGCCGCATCCATCCGGTTCGCGCGATCGGGGCCGATAGTCTGGCTGTAATGCGCATCACCCCAGTAGTACAGATGATTCGCGAAGAAGTTCACGCACATCCCGAGCGCGCGAACGCGCTTCAACTGCGCGGCGTCCGCCATCTGGCAATGCTGCAGCGTATGGCGATGATCGGGGCGAGGATGGCGCGCGAGCAGCGTCGCCATCGCGTCGAGCACGACGTCGGTCGCTTCGTCGCCGTTGGTATGCACGTGCAGTTGCAGCCCCGCGCGATGAAACGGCTCGAACACGTCGACGAGCTGCGCAGGCGGAATCAGCCACAGCCCGTTCGGCTGCCCGCCTGCGTAGCCAGGCCAGCGCACGCGCGCGGTGAAGCCCTGGATCGAGCCGTCGACGATGAACTTCACGGGCCCGAAATGCAGCTTGTCGGTATTGCGCTCGATCTCCGCGAGCACGCTGTCGGCCGAGCGCGCCGGATTGCGCTGCGGCGCGAACGCCGGCACGATCCGCACCGGGTAATCCGGATCGGCGGTGACGTCGTGCAGCGTGCGGTTGCCGTCGGCCGACAGGTCGTTGACGAGATCGGTGGCCGTCGTCACGCCCGCGAGCTGCGCGACGCGCCCGAAGTTCCAGACGGCGTGCGGCTTCTCGCTCGCGGAAATCGCCAGCTTGCCGCCGATCGTCTGATACACCGGCAGCATCGCCGCGAACTCCTGCAACTCGCCGGTCGGGCGGCCGTCGGCATCGCGCGTCACGCCGTCGATGTCGGTGTCCTCGTCGATGCCCGCGCGCGCGAGCATTGCTCCGTTCACGTTCATCAGGTGCACGCTCGCATGCAGGATCGCGATCGGCCGCCGCGCGGACACACGATCGAGCTCGCGCGTCGTCAGCCGCGCCGTGCCGAAGAAGATCGGATCGAAGCCCCACGCGAGCAGCGGCCCGTCGTCGGTCATCGCGCGCTCGGCTTCCGCGAGCCGTTCGAGCACCGCGTCGAGCGAGCGTAGCCCCGGCCACAGCGTGCCGTCGGGGCCGCGCCGGTCGTAGTAGCCAACGTACACGGCGTCCCACATCGCGCCTTCCATCAGGTGGCAATGGCCTTCGACAAGCCCCGGCATCAGCACCTTGTCACGCAGCGTGTCGTCGGTCGTACACGCACCGAACCGTGCGTGCCAAGTGGCGGCGTCGGTGGCATCGCCGACCGCGAGGATGCGGCCGTCGCACACGGCGACATGCGTGGCCGACGGCTGCGCCGGGTTCATCGTCAGGATGCGGCGCGCCGTGAACACCGTCACGGGCGCGGCCGGGGTTGCGGATGCTTGCATGGGATGCGGTTCTCCTTGCGGCGGAACGCCGATGGCTCAGGATACGGCGTACTGCTTGACGGGGCGGCCGTGCAGCATCGCATGCACGGCCGCGACGACGAGCACGTTGACGACGAGGCACACGAGGCCGAGGTTGATGCCGCCGAAGTCGACATGGAACACGTAGAAGATCATCGCGAGCACCTGGCCGCAGACCATCCCGGCCCCGACCGCGACGGGCCGCACCTGGCGCCGCGCAAGCAGGATCAGCACGCCCGGCAGGAACTGCGTGACGCCGTAGTACGTGGTGTTGATCAGCGTGAGCATCAGGTTCGGCGTGAGCATCGTGGTCGCGATCGACAGCAGCAGGTAGCCGACGATCACGTATTTCGCCGCACGCTTCTGGCGCGACTCGGGCAGGTTCGGCATCAGGTTGCGCGTGACGATCGGCCCGATCGCGAGGCAGATGCCGGCCAGCACGAGCAGCCCCGACAGCGCGGCGCCGGCCGCGACGAGGCCGATCAGCCAGCCGGGCAGCAGGTGCGTGACGGCGGCGAAGAACGCATCGTTCGGCGACGCGAGCGTCAGGTTCGCGGTGAGCGCGTAATACGACGCGATCACGAGGAACGGATACATCAGCATGTACAGCGGCATCACGACCTGCGTGCGCCGGATCGCGTCCGGCCCGCGCGCGGTGAAGAAATTCTGCGCGGCGAACGGCATCAGGTAGAAGCCGAGCGACTGGAACAGCATCGTGCTCATCGAGAAGCGCAGCTGCGATCCGCTCATCGTGTTGCTGACCTGCCGGCTCGCGGCGTCGAACACCGGATGCACGCCGCCCACCTGCCACGCGACGGCCACGCCCGTCACGACGATCGCGAGCAGCATCAGGATGTCCTTCAGGATCGCGATGTACGCCGACGCACGCACGCCGGAGATCGCGATATAGGTGAACGCAAGCGCCGCGCACACAAGGATCAGGTACAGCGGCTCGACGTGCCAGCCGAGCCCCTTGAGCGCTGCGACGAGCCCGGTGAACTGCAGCTGCCCCCACGGGATCAGGAACAGGATCGATGCGCACGCAACGACGAGCTCGAGCCCGCGGCTGCGGTAGTGGCCCTTGAACAGGTCGGGCAGCGTGATCGCGTTGTGGCGCTTGCCGACCTCCCAGATCTTCGGGCCGACGAAATAGCCGATCGGGTAGGCGAGCAGGATGTAGCCGAGGAACCACACGCCGTAGGTCGGCCCTTTCGCGTAGATGCCGCCGGGAAAGCCGACCATCGTGCCGATGCTGTAGATCTCGCCGGCGGTCAGGAAGAACACGAGCGCCGTGCCGAACTGGCGTGACGCGACGAAGAAGTCATGCACGCTCTGCTTGCCCCGGCCGCGGCCGGACCGGATGGCGAGATAGAGCGACAGCGCGATCAGCGCGGCGAAGACGACCGTGGACATGCGCACCTCTGCGAAAGGACGGAATGCGTAGGGTTCGCCGGCAAGCGCGGGCGGCCGGCGGTCCGCAAGAAGCGGATGCGTGCGCTAGGCGGCGCCGCTCGCGCGGCGGTCGAACAGCATCCAGCACGCGAACAGGCAGCCGGACGTCAGCACGAACCACGCGAAGATCCACATGAAGATGAACGGCACGCCCAGCACGTAGCGGTCCTGCGCGGCCACCCAGGGCAGCAGGCCGATCACGCCGAGATACGGAATACCGATGCCGATCAGATACCTGAGCATGCGCGTCTCCTCGAAAGCGGGTTCGTGCGGAATGGTCGTACGCGGGGGCGGCGAAGGTCGCCTGGTCGACATCCAGCGTCGAATCCAGTATTCGAAGACAAAAAGGCGCGGGATAGTGCCAGACGCGGGCAATCGCTTGGGCCAGCGGCGAGCGGCCCGGCGCGGCCGCCCGATCAATGCGGAAACGATCGAAGCGGCAACCCGACCCCGCTGCGTCGCGGTCGACGCTTGCCGGTCATGACACGAGCCGGCGTCAGCCGTCGAACGGCACCAGCTCGTAACTCGTGCTCCGGCCGCCGGACGACGAGCGACGCAGCACGCCGTGCTCGACGAGCTCCGTGATGTCCCGCAGCGCCGTGTCTTGCGAGCACTTCGCCAGCGCCGCCCACTTGGTGGAAGTCAGCTTCCCCTCGAAGCCGTCGAGCAGGCGATTCATGACCTTGACCTGGCGTTCGTTCATCGCGAAGCCGGCACAGCGTTGCCAGAAGCGGGCCTTGACCAGAACGGCGTCGAGCGTCGTGTGCGCGTGATCGACGGCCCTGCCGAGCGCGGTCAGGAACCAGACGAGCCATTCCGTGACGTCGAGCGAACCGCGTTGCGTACGCTCCAGCACGTCGTAATACGCGTTGCGCTCGCGCTGGATTTGCGCCGACAGGCTATAGAAGCGCTGCGGACTCCCGTCGGCACGTGCCAGGACCAGATCCCCGAGCGCGCGCGCAATCCGGCCGTTGCCGTCGTCGAACGGATGGAGCGTGACGAACCACAGGTGGGCCAGGCCGGCCCGGATCAGCAGGGGCTCAACCGGCGCGGCATTGAGCCAGGCGAGAAAGCGCGCGATCTCGCTGGCGACGCGGGCGGCGGGCGGCGCCTCGAAATGCACGCGCTGCCGGCCGATCGGCCCGGACACGACCTGCATCGGCCCGGTCGCATCCGTGCGCCAGCCACCGACCGTGATCCGCGACATCCCCGAATAGCCGGTCGGGAACAGCGCCGCATGCCACCCGAACAGACGGGCGTCCGTGACCGGCGCCACCGCATGCGTCGTCGCGTCCAGCACCATGTCGACGACACCCTCGACGTGACGATCGACCGGCGCCAGCGCGCCGATATCGACCCCGAGCCGGCGCGCGATCGACGACCGCACCGATGCCACGTTCAGGCTTTCGCCCTCGATGGCACTGGTCTTGACGACGTCCTCCGTCAGCGCGGCCAGGCTGGCCTCGTCGCGCAGCGCCAGGCCGACATCCGCCAGCCGCCCGGCCAGCATGCCTTGCGCACGGCTGACGTCGGCGAGTGGCGTCGCCAGTGCCGGGAGGTCGAAGCGCCACGCAGGCCAGTCGGCCGACTCCCAGATGTAGGTGTAATCTCCGCTCATGATGCGGAGATTATCGCATCGATTCACCGCATGACTCAATATTCTCCGCAAATCATGCGGAGAATGACACCCTCATTCACCGCAAACCGGCCCGCTACCGTGCCCGGCCCGCCCCGCCCTTCGCGGCCGGCGCAGCCTCGCCGAGCCGTTCCGCGAGAAACCCGATGAACGTGCGCAGCGTGACGAACCCTTCCCGATGCTGCGGGAACACCGCATTGAGCGTGATCGGCGACGGCGCATACGCGTCGAGCACCGGCACGAGGGCGCCGCTGTCGAGCGCCGCGCCGACGATGAAATCCGGCAGCAGCGCGATGCCGAGCCCCGCGATCGCCGCGTCGCGCACCACTTCGCCGTTGTTCGCGACGAGCGGCCCCTGCACGTCGAACGTGCGCGCCGCGCCGTCGACCCGGAATTCCCAGCCGATGCGCCGCTCGCGCCCGTACAGCACGCACGTATGGCCGGCGAGATCGGCCGGCGTCTGCGGCGTGCCCTGCCGCTTCAGGTAGGCGGGGCTCGCGCACGCGATCATCCGCCACGCGCCGAGCGGGCGCGCGATCAGCGTCGAATCCTCGAGTGAGCCGATCCGCAGCACGAGATCGAAACCCTCGCCGATCAGGTCGACACGCCGGTCGGTCAGGTCGATGTTCAGCCGCACGGCCGGGTGCGCGGACAGGAATTCGGCGATCAGCGGTGACACGTGCGTGATCCCGAACGACAGCGGCGCGCTGATTTTCAGCGACCCGTGCAGCTCGGTGCTGCGCACCGACATCGCCTGCTCGGCGTCGGCGATCTCCGCGAGGATCCGCTGCGCGCGCGCATAGAACTCCTGCCCCGATTCGGTCACCGCGAGGTTGCGCGTGTTCCGGTGCAACAGCCGCACGCCGAGCGACGCCTCCAGCGCCATCGTGCGCCGGCTGACGAACTGCTTGGACAGCATCAGCTGGTCGGCCGCCGCCGTGAAGCTGCCCGCATCGACCGTCGCGACGAAGATCCTCAGATCGTTGAGTTCCATATTGTCCACTCCATAGCGACAGTCATTATCTCTACAGCGATTTATTTGTCAAATCGATTGACCTAAGATTCATCTCAACGAACGGCCGGGCCCACTTCCGAGGTCCGGCGTCTTGAGGAACAAAAATCATGATCGAAATCCGTGCAGCAAACCAACGTGGCCGTGCGGAGCATGGCTGGCTCAGCTCCCGTCATACGTTTTCGTTCGCGAATTACTACGATCCGAAGCAAGTCGGCTTCTCCGACCTGCTGGTGATCAACGACGACCGCGTCGCCCCGGGCCGCGGCTTCGGCACGCACCCGCACCGCGACATGGAAATCCTGTCGTACGTGCTCGACGGCGCGCTGGAACACAAGGACTCGATGGGCACCGGTTCGGTGATCGTGCCGGGCGACGTGCAGTTGATGAGCGCGGGCACGGGCGTGCGCCACAGCGAGTTCAACCACTCGCCGGAACTGCCGGTCCACTTCCTGCAGATCTGGGTCGGACCGTCCGAAAAGGGTGCCGAGCCGCGCTATCAGCAGACGAACGTCACGGCCGACGACAAGCGCGGCAGGCTCGCGCTCGTCGTATCGCCGAACGGCGACGCCGGTTCGCTGAAGATCCGGCAGGACACGCGGATCTACGCGGGCCTGTTCGACGGCGCTGAGCGCGCGACGCTGGAACTGGCGCCGAACCGCTTTGCTTACGTGCACGTGGCACGCGGCAGCGTGACGGTCAACGGCGTGACGCTCGGCGAAGGCGACGGCGTGCGCATCCGCGACGAACAGGCGCTGACGGTCGCCGACGGGAAGGATGCCGAAGTGCTGGTATTCGACCTGCGTCCGGTCGAAGTAACGGCCGACTGGGCATAACGCCCGTTCGGGAAACCGGGCCCCGCTGAACACGGGGCCCTTTTAATCGGAGATTCGCAACATGGCCAAGGTACTCGTTCTTTACTACTCGTCGTACGGGCACGTCGAAACGATGGCGCAGCACATCGCGGAAGGCGCGCAATCGGTGGCGGGCGTCGAGGTCACGCTCAAGCGCGTGCCGGAAACGATTCCCGTCGACCAGGCCCGCGCAATCGGCGTGAAGGTCGACCAGGCTGCGCCGGTCGCGACGGTGGACGAACTCGCCGACTACGATGCAATCATCTTCGGCACGCCGACCCGCTTCGGCAACATGGCCGGCCAGATGCGCACGTTCCTCGACCAGACCGGCGGCCTGTGGATGAAGGGCGCGCTCGTCGGCAAGATCGGCAGCGTGTTCGCGTCGACCGGCACGCAGCACGGCGGCCAGGAAACGACGATCACGTCGTTCCACACGACGCTGCTGCACCACGGGATGGTGATCGTGGGCGTGCCGTATGCGTGCAGCGGCCTCGTCAACATGAACGAAATCACCGGCGGCACGCCGTACGGCGCCACCACGCTCGCAGGTGCAGACGGCAGCCGCCAGCCGAGCGCGAACGAGCTCGACATCGCGCGCTACCAGGGCAAGCACGTCGCGGAACTCGCGAGCAAGCTCGCGTCGTAACGCGCCGGCCCGGCAGTTCGGGCAGCCCCGCACACGCGCAAACGGCGCCGGTCGACCCGGCGCCGTTCGTGCTGTGTACAGGTCCGGCCGTTACTGGCCCGATGCCGGAGCGGCCGGAGCGGCCGGGGCAGCCGGCGCCGCCTTCGTCGCGGGCGCCTTCGGTGCGGCGTTCTGCGGATAGTTGCTCTGGTCGTTGGTCAGCCGGTAGCCGCTGCCCGTGCCGATCGCCTTCAGGTCCGACGCGTGCCGCGCCCGGGCGGCCTTGCGGGCCGCCTTCTTCTGCGCCTTGTCGACCTGCTTCTGCGTCGGCGCGGACGCCGGATCCTGCGCATATGCCGCCGGCGCGGCGGTCAACAGCAGACCGAACGACGCCGTTACTGCTACTGCCACTGAAACCACGCGAGACTTCTTCATGGCCGGATCTCCTTGTCGATTGTTGGCTGTGGGTCGAACACCGGCGCGCACGCGACCGCTTGCGACATCGGCGCCGATGCAACGTTAGCCGATCAGTATTCAGTTGTCCGTGTGCGTTCCTGAATTCTCCTGATAACGGCCACGATACGTGCGTACCGCATGCGCCGTCGTTCCGGCGCGTCGCCTGCGCCATCAGGGAAACCGATAACCCGGCCCGGCCGGCGCTCAGACCCAGCGGGACAGCACCGGCAGCAGGATCGGCACGACGAAGGCCGTCAGCACGCCGTTCAGCCCCATCCCGAGCCCGGCGAACGCGCCGGCCTCCTCGCTGACCTGGAACGCGCGCGCGGTGCCGATTCCGTGCGACGCGACGCCGAGCGCGAACCCGCGCACGGCCGGTTCGTCGACGCGCAGTGCGTTGAGGATCCCGCGCGCGCACACCGCCCCGAAAATCCCGGTCGAGATCACGAGCACGGCGGTGAGCGACGGAATCCCGCCGATTTCCGCGGCGACGGCCATCGCGATCGGCGTCGTCGCCGATTTCGGCGCGAGCGACGCGATCGTCTGGTGCGACGCGCCGAACAGCGCCGCGATGCCGACCGCCGACACGATCGCGGTCAACGAACCCGCGAGCAGGCCGACCAGCAGCGGCACCGCGGCGCGGCGCAGCTTCGACCACTGGCGGTACAGCGGCAGCGCGAGCGCGACGGTCGCGGGGCCGAGCAGGAAGTGGACGAACTGCGCGCCTTCGAAATACGTCGGATACGGCGTATGCGTGATCGTCAGCAGCACGACGATCAGCGCGACGGCGATCAGCACCGGGTTCGCGAGCGGGTTGAAGCGCGCCCGCGCATAGACGGCCTGCGCGAGCAGATACGCGATCAGCGTGATGGTGAGGCCCAGCAACGGGGTCGCGGCGAGATAGACCCAGATCGCGCCGAGTTTCGGGAAGGCCGTCATTGCGTGCCCTCCGCCGCGCCGCCCGCGCGCCGCTGGCGGCGCAGCAGCGCGCGCGTGACGAGCGCGGTCACGGCGATCGCGAGCGTGGTGCTGACGGCCAGCGCAACGACGACCGCGACCGCATCGCCGCGCACGCGATCGGCCGACACCATGATGCCGACGCCGGCCGGCACGAACAGCAGCGACAGGTGGCGCAGCAGCTCGAGCGCGGTCGGCTCGATCGCGTCGGCCACCCGAGGGCGCAGCATCACGAAGCCGAACAGCAGCAGCATGCCGATCACCGGGCCCGGCACCGGCAGGCCGAACAGGTAGGACACGCCTTCCCCGAGACACTGGAAGGTCAGCAAGACCGCGAACGCCTGCAGCATGAACCGCTTCTCCCGAACGTGGCCGCGCTGCCCGGCGGCCGCGCGACCGATGGCCGGCGGGTTGACGCGCCGGCGTGGACGATACGGGCGATCGTACCAACTTCACGCGCCAGCGGACATCGCCGCGCGCGATCGCGGGAAGACACCACGTGCTGCACGGCGCGCGGCCTCCCGCCGTCACGCGTCATCCCGGCACGGGTTCGGCCGACGCCGTCCGATCCCGGCCGTACGCGCTGCCGGATACGCCGGCCACGGGCAGCGTGAGCGTCACGGTCGTGCCCTGCCACGGGGCGCTGCGCACGCTGATCTCGCCGCGGTGCCGGTCCACGACCGCCTTGGCGAACGCCATGCCGAGCCCGACACCCTTCGTGTCGGGTTGCCCTTGCAGGCGAAAGCGCCGGTAACGCTCGAACAGGCGCGCCTGATCCTCGGCCGCGATCCCGTAGCCGTAATCTCGGATCACGCAGCACACCGACGCGCCGCCGTCCGCCAGGGCGACGCTGCACTCGATACGGGTATGTTCCGCGCTGTACTCGACCGCGTTTCCCAGCAGATTGACCAGCGCACGCGACAGCAGCGCCGGATCGCCGTGCACGAGCGCGTCGTCGCACGACGGTACGTCCTCGACCGCGATGTGCTTTTCCCGCGCGCGCAGCCAGATTTCGTCGCGTGCCTGATTCATCAGATCGGCAACGTTGACGAGTTCCGACGCGTACTCGCTCGTCTCCGCCCGCGACACCTGCGCGAAACCGTCCGCCATTGCCAGCGTATGACGCGCCAGCCCGTCGATCTCGTGAAGGCGCTCGCGCAGCGTGCAGTCGGGCGGGCAGGCGGCAGGCGCGTTCACGAGCACGATGACCGAGGTGAGCGGCGCGCGCATGTCGTGCGAGAACAGCGTCAGCATGTCGTTGCGCTGCCGCTCGAGCAGCGTGCGATGGACGTAGGCGCCGCGCAACGCGTCGAGTGCATCGTTCACGTGCACGATCTCGGGGCTCGTGCCCGGAATCCGGACGATCGGCGATACGTCGCCCTCGCTCAACGCGACGATGCGCCGGCTCAGCGCGTCGAGCGGCTTCGACAGCGTCCGCTGCGTGCCGCGCACGAGCAGGAACAGGATCGCGATGCAGCACGCCGCCTCGGCGGCGGACAGCGCCATCCGGACGCGCGCCGCATCGCGCAGCGCCACCGCGCGCGCACGCGTGAGGTCGAGCACGTGATCGCGCAGCCGCTCCGATGCATGCAGGTCCCGCATCACCCGCTGCGTGAAATCCTCGGCATCCATCGCGTACGCGCCCGAGCGGCCCGCGCGGAGCGTCGCGGCAACGAGGGGCAGGAAGCTGCTGTCCATCGTGGTGTTCAACCGCGCCAGGTCGTTCGACAGCGTCGCGTCGCCGAGTTGCGGTGCGATCGCGCCGGCAACCAGCGTGCGCAGCTGCACGATGCGCCCACGCATCTGGAGGATGCGCGCCAGCCGCTCGTCGTCGAGCGGTTCGCGCCGAATCAGCGACGCGACGAACAGCGAGCCGAGCCGGCCGGTGTATTCGCGCAGGTCACCGAGCAGGCGTGCGAGGACCAGCGCGCCGAACGTGTCCGGATGGCGCATCGCGGTCCCCGCGATCACGCCGTTGGTCAGCGTCGCGAGGTCGTCGGCGGCCGCGAACATCCGGTCCTGCGCATACTGCGTTTGCCACGTCGCGCGCGATGCCGCCGGCCGCGCGGCCAGCGCATCGACTTCGTCGCGCGCGCCGGCGAGTTCGGCGCGCACCGATGCGAGCGCATGCAGCGCGGTCTCCCGCTCGGGGGCATCGAGCGCAGCGGCCTGCGCAAGATCGGCTCGAAGCGCGTCGAGCGCCCCATCGGTACGCGCCCGCGCGTCGCGCAGCGCCTGCGCCTCCGCGGCCGAATCGCGGCGCCGCAGTGCCAGCAACCGGTTGGCCGGCCAGCGTTCGGCCGAAATCCGGTTCGACGCGATCATCACGCACTCGACCAGCGCGAAATCGCGCAAATCGAGAATGCCCTGCCGGTACTGCTGATAGCTTTCCCATAGATTCGTGCCGCACGCGACCGCCGTCATCATCACGACGAGCACGAAGCCGGCACGCATCCGCTGCCGGATCGAGATGCCGCGCAGGTTCACGATGCCGGCCCGATGCGCGAACGAGGCGCACCGCATCCGCCATCGGGCGAGCGCGCCGCACCGGCCGACCCGACGCGCCGGCC
>NZ_JAAGPO010000022.1:0-84579 GCF_017104825.1 Burkholderia sp. Ac-20345
TAGGTCCGCCGGCCAGATCGCCGCGCGCCGCGCGGGCTCGGCCATCCATGCGGCGCCGCCCGCGAACAGCAGCACGGCCAGCGCCTTCACGGCCGCCCGGCGGCGCCCCGCACGGGGCGGCAGCAGCGCCGCGTGCGCGGCTTGCGGGTCAAGCCCGGCCGCCATCCCGCCGAACCTGCGCTGCATCGTTTCGATATGGCGCCATGCCGCGTCGTGCACCGGATCTTCCGCGCGCCAGCGCGCGAGCGCGGCGTCGAACGCTTCATCGGTACGGCCGGCCTGCCGGTCGACCCACCATTCGACCGCGCGCCGCGCAACCTGCGGCGGCACCGCCGGCGCTCCCGGGGTGGCCATCGGTCAGGCCGCCATCGCGAAGAAGCACTGCGTGCCGGCCTTCACGAGATAGCGTTTCACCGTTGCAAGCGACACGCCGAGTTCGCGCGCGATCTCGGCCTGCGTGAGCCCGTCGAGCTGCGCGAGCAGGAACGCCCGCTTCGCCGCGAGCGGCAGGCCGTCGAGCAGCCGGTCGATTTCGAGCAGCGTCTCGATCACGACGGCCCGCTCCTCCGGCGACGACGCATACGCTTCGGGACGCTGCGCGAGCGCATCGAGATACGCGCGCTCGATCTGCTCGCGCCGCCAGTGGTTGCTCAGCACGCGCTGCGCGACCGTCGTCAGGAACGCGCGCGGCTCGTCGGCGCCGATCGGCTCGTCGCGCGCGAGCAGGCGCATGAACGTGTCGTGCGCGAGATCGGCCGCGCGGTGCGCGCAGCCGAGCTTCCGGCTCAACCAGCCGCGCAGCCACGCGTGGTGGCCGGTGTAGAGGGCGTCGATTTCTCGATGGAGAGACAGCTTGTCAGCAGACATGGCCGGGTTCCGGGGTGCGCAGGCGTCAACAATTCTGTAAATGAGAATGATTATTATATACAAAACCGAACCGGCGACCGAGGTTCCGGTGCGCGGTGGCCGCTGCCGCGCTCCGGCGGGCGGCGCACCGATGGCGGTCACGCCCTGGCGCGGCACACGCTCCGCGTTCCCCGCACACAGTGATCATGAAACAGGAATGGGTGGCCGATGCGTGACGACACCGCCAGGCACGCGCGGCGCGCCGATAACACATTCATTACACCCCGGCCAATTCGATTCATTAAATAACTATTTGACGGATCGATAACAATATCCCGGCCGCCTTGATTCCTCCCGGAATCGCCCGAAATTATCGCGAGATATGCAAGCCGCAATGGCGAAATCGCGAAATGACAATCAATTGATACGCAATTTTCAACAATTCAGATCCCTCAATTGCGGCGATCGGAGGACATCCCTGTCTGCGTCAGGCCACAAAAGAGAATTTCATTTTTGCCGTTTTAATCGGGCTCGGTAGTCTCCTGCCATTCCGGATCACGAACACAAGCCAATGCGCAAGGAGATGACATGAAACGCACGACCCTCTCACTGATTTCCATCGCATCATTCGCGGCGATACCCGTCGCGCATGCGCAGTCGAGCGTCACGCTGTATGGCGTGATCGACACGTCGATCACCTACGTGAACCATGCGCAGGGCAAGGACAACGCGTGGATGCTCGGCAACAGCAGCGCGGGCAACCTGGCCGGTAGCCGCTGGGGCGTGAAAGGCACCGAGGATCTCGGCGGCGGGCTGAAGGCGCTGTTCCAGCTCGAGAACGGCTTCGACCCGAGCAACGGCCGGATGGGCCAGGGCGGCCGCATGTTCGGCCGGCAGGCGTTCGTCGGCCTGACGAGCGACCGCTACGGCACGCTCACGTTCGGCCGGCAGTACGATCCGCTCATCGACCTCGTGCAGGGCATCACCGCCGACAACTATCTCGGCAGCGTGTTCGCGACGGCTGGCGACGTCGACAACTACGACAACAGCTTCCGCGTCGACAACGCGGTGAAGTACACGTCGGCCGTCTATTCGGGCCTGCAGTTCTCGGCGATGTACTCGTTCGGCGGCATTGCCGGCAGCACGGGCGCCGCGAATTCGTATTCGGCCGCCGTGTCGTACAACAACGGGCCGTTCAGCGTCGCGGGCGGCTACTTCCATACGACCAACAGCCCCGCGTCGAACACCCAGCGCAGCGGCTGGACCAGCTCGTCGGACGGCACGTTCGACGGCCCGGTCAACAGCGGCTATGCGAGCGCGCATTCGATCGGCATCGCGCGCATCGCGGGCCAGTACGTGGCCGGCCCGTTCACGTTCGGCGTCGGCTACAGCAACGCGCAGTACCGCCGCGATGGAAGCTCGGTGTTCGGCTCGAACGAGCACTACAACACGGGGCAAGGCTTCGTGAACTACCAGGCGACCAATGCGCTGCTGGTCGGCGTCGGCTACAGCTACACACGCTCGGGCGGCGACACGTCGGCCACCTATCACCAGGTATCGGCCGGCGCGGACTACAACCTGTCGAAGCGCACCGACGTCTACCTGACCGCCGCGTACCAGCACGCAAGCGGCCAGACCGGAGACGGCAAGGGCGGCTCGATGGCCGCGCAGGCGTCGATCGGTTCGTACGGCTACGCGGGCACGAGCTCGCAGACGATGGTCAACCTCGGCCTGCGTCACCGCTTCTGATGCAAAACGGCCGGCTGCGCACCGCGCGACCGGCCGAATCCGCATTCACCGATACGGCGGCTTCGGCCGCCGAGGTTTCCGGATCGCCTTTTCATCGCCCTTTTCAACCCGGATATCGACTGCCGCGCGATTTCCATCCGGTTTGATTCAGCACCGATTTCCCCAAGCGAATGACGCGATGCGTCAGTATTCCGGCGCCTCCACTGCCCCTGCATTTGCGCGAAAATCCGGCCATTTTTACCGATAATGCTTCGCCGCATCGTGTGATCGGACGCGATAAAAATGCGTGGCGAACGCACGGGCAAATGCAAAGGAAAGTTTGACGCGAGCCATTTGCGTGCTCGCTATGGCACACTTCGCGTCTGCGTAATTTCCTTGCACCGGGCGGCCGGATTCCGCCCCATCCTGCCATGCCGCGTCAGACAACCCGTTCGATCAGCCGAGAAACGCTGAAAATCGCCTCGACGATTGCGATGTCGTGCGCGCTGCACGGTGTCGCGCAGGCCGATTGCCTCGACGACGCGGCCACGTTCCAGCACGTGAGCGTCAGCCTGATGCGCGGCATCGCGCAGGTCGAGTCGGGCATGAATCCGAGCGCCGTCAACACCAATACGAATGGCACGGTCGACATCGGCCTGATGCAGATCAACAGCACGTGGCTGCCGACGCTCGCGCGCGAAGGCATCACGCGGGAAAGCCTGTTCGATGCATGTACGAACGCGTATGTCGGCGCGTGGATCCTGTCGCAGAACATCCGCCAGCTCGGCCCCAACTGGAACGCGATCGGCGCGTACAACTCCGCCTCGCCCGACAAGCGCCTCGCGTATGCGCGCAAGGTCTATGATGCAATCCGGACCATGCCGGATTCGCCGGATACTCCCATGCCTATCCTTCCACCGTCCTTTACGCCGCCGCAGCAGGCCCAGGCGTACAACCCGTTCGCGAGCCTGAGCGCGCCCGCCGCGCAGCAGGTCACGCGTCCGCGCACGATTTCGTCGGCCCCGCCGCCTCCGCCGCAGGGCGGCCCCGCCGGCCCGGCCGGCTCGTACAACTTCGGATGGACGGTCACGGGTGCGGACCAGGCGAAGCCGACCCAGGTCTTCGACGACGGCGCGCGGATCTACGTGCAGTTCAGCGACATGAAGCACGTGCCGGCGATCTTCACCGAGACGTCGTCCGGGCGCGTGCTGATGTCGTGGGAGCTGCAGTTTCCGTATGCCGTCCTGACGCGTCCCGCGCAAACGTTAATCTTCCAGCTCGGACCGTTCGAGGCACGCGCGCAGCGTAGCGCGGGCAATGGCGCCGGCATGACGGCGCAGGCCGGGACGGGGGGCACGGCAGCGGCGGCGGCTGCAGGCTCGAAAAAGTCGGCGAATACGGCGACGAATACGGCAGCCAGTCCGGCGGCAACGCCGGCGAAACGCACTGCGTCGGCCGATGCGCTGTGGTATGTGAATACGCCTTCGACGTCGGGAACCACGGCGGCTTCGCCGTCGACCGCGAACATTCCGGCCACGCTGCCGACGGCCATCACGTCGAACACGCCGCCGCCCACGCCGGCCCAAGTGCCGGCTGCGGCCGTTCAGCCGTCGCGCGCCAGCGCGGATGCGCTGTGGTACATCTCGAAGTAGCGTACCGCCGATCGCACACGTCGCGCGGCGATCATTGCTCGACGGTCGGCGGCAGTTCGGGTGCGTTCATGTCGTCCACCCATTGCAGTTCGGCCGTGCCGTTCTTCCTGAAATACACGCGCAGATAGCGCGACGTCGACGATTCCGGCTGCGGAATCGCCACGTCGATCGTCTTGTGCTCCGCCTGGACGCCACGCTGGATCTCGTCCAGCGGTTGCGCGAACACCCACGCGAGCTTCACCGTTTGCCCCGGTGTGACCTTGCAGCCGCAGGCGAACCCACCGCCACCGCCGAAGGCTTCGCCGGCTTCCCGCGCGGACGGATTGCCGAAGCATCCCGACTTGCGTTCGTTGTCGAGCCAGAACTCGTGAAGCTTGCGGGTGTACTCGTTATAGCCGGTGACGCAAACGGTGCGAGGCGCTGCCGATGCTGCGCCGTCATGTCGTTCGCATCCAGCCAGCACACCGAGCACGCCCAGCGCCGCCAGTGTCAGCACTCGGGCCGCTGCCCGGGGCACCATCGACAATCTCTCGACCGCGGCAATGCCGGGCACGACATGCATGCCGACGCCACGCGCTCGCGTACCCGTGGGCACGCCACCGGCACCACCCCTCACCCGCGCCGCACCCAGATCACCTTGCCGTCGCGAATGCCGAGATTGCGGCGTTCCTCCCGGTAATCCATCGTGCCCGGCAATGACTTGCCGTCGCGCTCGAGCACGCGCCACAGGCAGCCGTCCAGTTGCGCCGCCGCATCGGCTTCGGCCTTGCCGACCAGCGCGTCGTCCGGCCCCGCGTCCGCCTTGCAGGCCTGCGGCGTGCGTGCCGGCTCGCCATTCATCACCATGCCGCCTGCGGTCGCATTCCTCGTCTTCATGTCCGTGCATCCCGCAAACGTTGCGCCCGCAACCAGCGCCATCATCATCGCGATCGTCTTCTTCATCGGATTCTCCCTGTTGCACCCGGCGGAACCTGGGCGGCGTTCCCGGCCGACCGGGCGATGCATGCATGATCGGTTCCGCTCGCACGGGTCACGCCGATTCCGCGTGCCCCTAGCCGCGGATTCGGCCTGCCGCCGAAGCCGCCTGCATGTTACCGCACGCTGCGCGGCGTGACGGCACGTGCATGCCGCGACGATCCGGTCAGAACTTGTAGGTCGCGCCCGCAATGGCGTAGTAGTTGCTGCGCGACTGGACGATCGGGCTGTCGCCGTAGCGGCCGAGCAGCCGCGTCACGCCGCCGGTCGCGAGTACCGACCAGTGCTGCGACAGGGTCCAGTTCCACGCGACCGCCATCGACGCGCTGTCGATCCCGCCGCTCGTGGAATACGGCCGGAACCAGCTCGTCATCGACTGCGCATCGGTCACGCCGTAGAACGTCTGGGTGTAGCGCCCCGAGCCCGCATGCACGGTGCCCGTCACGATGATCTCGTGCTGCGCGGCCTTGAACACGGGCACCGCGAGATCCATGTGTCCCGATACGCCGCGCGACGTGTGCGTCACGGGGCTATCGATCGTGACACTCAGTTCCGCCGCGTTGAACAGCGTCACGCCCGCGCGCACGCCGACCAGCACCGAGCCGGGAATCCTGCCCATGCCCTTCAGGTAGTCGGAGCCCGGCATGTCGACGCGGTTCCGGTCGGTGCGGCCGACGTCGTAGCTCACGGCTGCCGACACGAACGCGCCGTGCGGCAAATCCATCCGGTAGCCGGCACCCTGGGTGCTGTCGATGAAGAAGCCGTTGCCGAACTTCGCAGAAAACCCCGGCGCAACGACACCGCGATACTGGTTGCTGCCCTGGTAGCGCGGCGCGAAACCGCCACCCAGCGACAGCGAATACTGGTTTTCCGCGTGGGCGGCGGCGGCGAGGGTCAGGCCGGCGAGCGGCATGCAATAGCGGTAGCGGCGGAGTATTGGGCGCACAATATTGAGAGAAAAGTGACGGAGCCCGCAGTCTAGGTGCCGCCCTCTGCCGAGACTGTCCTGAATCTTCGGAGAATCTGTGCTCAATTGTGTTCGATTGTTCGAGATTGTCGTCCCGCTTCCCCGGCCTTCGGTGCGCCGGATAGAATTCGCGTGCCGCGCCGCACACCGGCTTGCCCGGGCGTGAGATGGCGCGTGCATCCTGAGGAGACCATGAACGAAGATCCGCTCAAATACCGCGTACTGCTGATCGAGGACGACGACCGCTTGGCGCAGCTCGTCCGCGAATACCTCGATGGCTATGAATTTGCGGTGACGGTCGTGCGACGCGGCGACCTCGCTGTCGCGGCGGTGCGTGAGCACCAGCCGGCCCTCGTGATACTCGACCTGATGCTGCCGAACCTCGACGGGATGGAAGTCTGCCGGCGTATCCGCGCGTTCACCAACGTCCCCGTGCTGATCCTGACCGCGCGCCTGGACGTCTACGACCAGGTCGCGGGCCTCGAGACGGGCGCCGACGACTACGTGACGAAGCCGATCGAGCCGCGCGTACTGGTCGCCCGCGCCCGTGCGCTGCTGCGCCGTGCGCAGCCGGCCGCCGTCGAAGCGCCCGTGGCCGCGCCCGAAGCGCTCGTGTTCGGCGAACTGGCGATCTCGCCGCCGAACCGCACCGTCACGTGGCGCGGTGAACCGGTCGACCTGAAGACCGCCGAATTCAACCTGCTGCTGATCCTCGCGCGCGCGGCCGGCACCGTGCTGAGCCGCGACGACATCCTCAAGCAGCTGCGCGGGATCGAGTTCGACGGACTCGACCGCTCGGTCGATTCCGGCATCTCGAAGCTGCGACGCCGCTTCGAGGATGCATCGTCGGAGCCGCACAAGATCAAGACGATCTGGGGCCGCGGCTACCTGTTCAGCCCTTCTGCGTGGGACGAATAAATGCTGCGCCCGTTGATCAGGCTGTACCTCGTCGTAATCCTGTTCGTCGCCTCGTCGATCCTGTTCATCCAGCTGTCGTTCGACCGGATCTTCTACGACCGCAGCGCGCAGGCGCAGCGCGACTCGTTGACCACCTATGCGTTCGTGCTCAACGACTACCTCGAGCGCCATCCGGGCGGGCAGCGCGAACTCGCGCTACGCGAGCTCGCGAAACACGGCAACGAAGGATTCGGCTTCCTGTCGATGGCCGCAGCCCGAGCGCAATTGAGCGGCGTGCCGCTGCGTGATCTCGATGCCGGCCGGATCGCGATCAGCTATAACGGCAAGGATTACTACATGCCGCTCGCGGACGGTACGGTCCTGCATGCGCGGCCGATCGAAGCCTCCGATCTCGACATCAAGATCTATGCATACCTGCTGCTCGCGCTCAGCACGCTGTTCGCGGTGGTGCTGTGGATTCATTATCACTGGCGCGACCTGCGCAGGCTGCAGGAAGCCGCACACGCATTCGGCGCCGGTACGCTGTCGACGCGCGTGAAGCTGTCCGGCAAGTCGAACATCTACGAGTTGTCGCAGCAGTTCAACGACATGGCCGAGCGCATCGAGGCGTCGATCAAGCAGCAGCGCGAAATGATGCACGGCATCTCGCACGAACTGAAGACGCCGCTCGCGCGGCTCGAATTCGGGCTCGCGCTGCTCGCGGAGCCTGACGAAACGGGACGGATGCGCGAACGCCGCGACGCGCTGCGGCGCGACGTGCGCGAACTCGACGAGCTCGTCACCGAGCTGCTGACGATCGGCCGGCTCGAACAGGGCGCGAGCCAGCTCGCACCGATGGAAGTCGTCGTCGATGCGCTGATCGACAGTGTCGCCGGCAACGTCGCGAACGACATCGCCGATCGCGGCATCACGCTCGACGTGTCGACGCTCGGTGCACCCGCGGCCCACGTGTGCGACCCGAAGCTGGTCGCCCGCGCGTTGCTGAACCTGATCCGCAACGGCGCACGCTACGCATCGCGCACGGTGCTGCTCGCCGCCGAGGGCGACGCGTCCGGCGCGCTCGTGCTGAGCGTCGACGACGATGGCCCCGGCATTCCGGCCGCCGAGCGCGCCCGCGTGTTCGAACCGTTCCAGCGGCTCGACTCCAGCCGCGACCGGCAGACCGGCGGCTTCGGGCTCGGGCTCGCGATCGTGCGGCGCGTCGCGCAGGTGCATGGCGGCGACGTGCGCCTCGAGGATTCGCCGCTCGGCGGCGCGCGCTTCGTGATCACGCTGCCCGCGCGAACGCTGCCGGACAACCTGTTCGACGTGACGAATACCCACGCGCACGCCGACGCGTTCGGCGGCAGCACCGGCATGGCCATCCCGCGGCAATGACGCGCGCGGCAGGCTTTCCGGCCCCCCTCTCCTGACCGTCTGCCGCCGATGCCTGCGCGCTGCTCAGCGGCGGCGCAGCAGCGCGACGAAGAACAGGCTGCCGAACATCGCGGTCACGATCCCGATCGGCAGATCCTCCGGTGCCGCGAGCGTGCGGGCGGCCACATCGGCCCATACGAGCAGGATCGCGCCCGTCAGCGCGGCCACCGGCAGCAGCCTGCCGTGCTCGGCGCCGACGACGCGGCGGCACAAATGCGGCGTCACGAGCCCGACGAAGCCGATCGCCCCGCTCACCGCCACCATCGCGCCCGTCGCGAACGACGCGACGACGAACACCTCGCGCCGCATCCGCGCGCTCGGCACACCGAGCGACGCCGCGGCGACATCGCCCGACATCAACGCATTCAGTTCGCGCCGGCGCGCGTACAACGCGCCACCGGCGAGCACCGCGCACACGGCCGGCACCGGCAGCAGATCCCAGCGCGCGAGCCCGACGCCGCCGAGCATCCAGAACAGCACCGACGACGCGGCGCGCTGATCGCCGAGATACAGCAGCAGGTTGCCGAACGCGGCCATCATGAACGACACCGATACGCCCGCGAGCAGCAGCCGGTCCGATTCGAGCCGGCCGCGCCGGTAAGCGAGCGCGACGACGCAGGCGGTTGCCGCGAGCGCGCCCGCGAACGCGGCGGCCGACAGCGTGAACGGGCCGAATGCCGCGCCGGCCATCACCGTAACCGCAACGGCGCCGAGCATTGCGCCCGCGCTCACGCCGAGCAGGTGCGGATCGGCCAGGCGGTTCGCGGTCGCGGCCTGCAGCGCCACGCCGACCGCTGCCAGCGTCGCGCCGACGATCGCGGCCAGCAGTGCGCGCGGCATCCGGATCAGCCACACGATGCTGTCGTCGCCCGCCCCCGCCGCGAACGCACCGCCCTCGCCGAACGCCGACACGATGTGCGTGGCGACGATCCGCACCGCAGCCGGCATCGCGATCGGCGCCGGCCCGAACGCGGCCGACGCGACGATCGACACGATCAGCAGCAGCGCCAGCACCGGCAGCACCGTGCGCATGCCGGGCCGCGACCCACGCACGTGCACGCTCATCGCGCCGGCCCCGCGAACGCGGCCGGATACAGCGCGCGCGCCAGCGTCTCGACCGCCACGACGTTCTCGGGGCCCGGCGTCGCCGCGTCGTATGGAATCACGATGAAGCGCCGGTCACGGATCGCCGCCACGCGCGCGAGCGACGGCTGGCTCTGCAGGAACTGCTGCTTCTGCGCAGCCGTCACGGCCGAATAGTCGACGATCACGATCACCTGCGGATCGCGCGCGACCACGCTTTCCCAGCTCACCTGCGTCCAGCTGCGCGGCAGGTCGGCCATCACGTTGCGCGCCCCGGCCGCCGCCAGCAGCGCGGTCGGCATCGCGAGCCCGCCGGCCGTCATCGGCTTGTCGGTGCCGCTGTCGTAGACGAACACGCGCAGCGGCTCCGGATGCCCGATCGCACGCGACACCGCCGCGAGACGCGTGCGCATCGCCGCGACGACCTGCGCGGCGCGCGCGTCGACGCCGAAGATCCGGCCGAGATTGTTCAGGTCGCGGAACACGTCGTCGAACGACGCGGCCGCCTGCTTCATCACGTGCGAGCACGATTCGGTCAGTTCGTACGTACGGATGCCGAACGGCGCGAGCGTCGCGGGCGTCACCGCGCCGCCGACATGCATCCCGTAGTTCCAGCCCGCGAGATAGAAGTCGGCGCGCGCGGCCGCCAGCACCTCGAGCGACGGATACTGGCTCGCCAGTTCGGGCACGCCGCGCAACGCGTCGCGCACGCGCGCGGTGCCCGTCTTCCAGCCGCCGATGCCGGTGTAGCCGACGAGCCGGTCCTTCAGGCCGAGCACGAGCATCATCTCGGTCAGGTTCACGTCGTTGCTCACGGCACGCGTCGGCGCGCGCTCGAACGTCACGTCGCGATCGCAACTGCGCACGGTAACGGGATAGGCCCCCGCGTGAGCGGCCGCGCAGCCGAGCACGGTCGCGGCAACCAGCCGGCGGGATATGGATGGCAACGCGGACGGCAAAGCGAAGGACAAGACGGGAAACGGCATGGCGGTCATTCCGGATGAAGCGGCGTAATGCGCGGGCGGCCTGTGACGGGATGGCGATCGACGAGCGCGACGACGCCGAACACGTCGCGCAGCAGCGCTTCGGTCAGCACGTCGGCCGGCGTGCCCGATGCGACGATTCTGCCGTGCGCGAGCACGTGGAGCCGGTCGCAATAGGCGGCCGCGAGATTGAGGTCGTGAATCGTGGCGAGCGTCGCGATGCCGAGGCGCCGCACGCGCGCGAGCAGTTCGAGCTGATGGCGCAGGTCGAGATGGTTGGTCGGTTCGTCGAGCAGCAGCAGTTCAGGCTGCTGCACGAGCGCGCGGGCCAGCAGCGCACGCTGCTTCTCGCCGCCCGACAGCGACGCGAAGCGTTGCGCACGGCGCTCGACGAGGCCGACGTCGTGCAGTGCGGATTCGACGATCCGGCGATCGTCCGCCGTCTCCGCATCGAACGGCCGCTTGTGCGGCGTGCGCCCCATGCCGACCAGTTCGTCGACCGTCAGCCCGAAATCATCCGGCGTCTCCTGCTGCAGCACCGCGATGCGCTGCGCGACCGCGCGCGGCCGCATGCGCCATACATCCTCCGCATCGAGCGCGACACGGCCCGCATCGGGCCGCGCGTAACGGAACACGCAGCGCAGCAGACTCGTCTTGCCGCTGCCGTTCGGGCCGACCAGCCCGACGAACTCGCCTTCGGCCACGCTCAGCGTGACCGAATCGAGCACGGCGATCGCGCCGCCGGGAGACCAGCTCACGCGTTCGATGTCGAGCATGTGCGTCACCGGAGGCTCGCCGCGCCGCATTAGAAGCGCATCGTCGCGACGAGCTCCGCCGAGCGCGACGGGCCGAGCAGCCATTGCTCGCCGCCGTTCGACGTCGTCACCGCATACGTACGGTTCGCGAGATTGCGCAGGTACAACGCGAGCTCGGTGCGCGACGTCGGCTGCCAGCGCAGCGACGCATCGAACACCGTGTACGACGGCACCTGCACGCGGTTCGCGTCGTCGCCGTACGTCGCGCCGACGTAACGCACGCCCGCATTCGCCTGCCAGCGCTCGGCAAACGCCCAGCCGAGCCACAGGTTCGCCGTCTGCTGCGGCACGTTGGCCGGTGCATTGCCGGTGCGCGACACCGTCGTGCTGCCGACCTTCTGGTTGAACTCGTCGTAACGCGCGCGCAGCAGCGCGACGTTCGCATCGATCGTCCAGCCGTGCGGCAGCCGCGCGCCGCCCGTCAGCTCGATGCCGCGCGACGATTGCCGGCCGACCTGCTGGCGCAGCGCGGGATTGAGCGGATCGGTGCTGAGCAGGTTGCGCTTCGTGATGTCGTACACGGCGAGGGTCCAGTATGCGCGGCCGTCGAGCAGCGTCTGCTTGACGCCGGCTTCCCACTGCTCGCCGGTCGCGAGCCGGTAGTTCGCCTGCGACGCGGACAGCGTCACGAGCGAGCCGAGCCCCTCCGCGCCCGTCGTGTACTGCGCATACGCGCTGAGCGTCGGCGCGACTTCGAACACGAATCCCGTGCGCCAGCCGACGTTCGCGAAGCGCTTGTCGAAGCCCGCGCCGGTCGCGGCCTGCTCGCGGCTGAACGCGATGTGGTCGTAGCGCAGGCCGCTCACCCACGCGAGCCGCGGCAGCACTTCGAGCCGGTTCTCGGCGAACACCGCGGCCTGCCGCGCGCGCGTGCTGAACTGCGGCACCGTCGGGTCGGGGCTCGTGAACACGCCGGGATCGAAGCCGTGCGCGGGCACCGTCGATTCGCCGCCGTACGGGGAATTGTTGGTACCGCTGAAGGTGATCTGGCTGAACTCCGTGCCGACGACGAAACGGTTCGCGCGGCCGAACAGCGTGCCGTCGAAGCGTGCGCTCAGCCGATCGCCGATCTGCCGCTGGTGGTGGCCGATGTCGAGATAATCGCCGCGCGTGACGAGACCCGTCGCGGCGTCGAGCGCATACGATTCGGCATTGCGCCAGTGGCGGTTCGACGTCAGGTAGTAGAGTTGGTTGTCGATCGTCACGCCGGCGGCCGGCCGGTAGCTGGCCGACAGGCGCGTCCACTGGTCGTAGTAGGACATCGTCGCATCGGCGACGTTGTAATTGAGTTTGCGCAGCGACGGATCGAGCACGCCGTTCGGTGCCGGCACGCCATAGTAGGTCGCCGGCATCTGGCGGCCGTAGTCGAAGTCGAGCGTCAGCGTGAGCTTCGGGCTCACGTCGAATTTCAACGCGCCGCCGACAGCCGTCGTATGCGTATCGGCCCGCTCGGCGAGACCCTTCGCGCGCGCATCGCTCGCATAGAAGCGATACGACAGCTGCGAGCCAAGCGCACCCGTCGTATCGAACGCGGCGCGCTTCGCGCCGTCGGGGCCGACACCGACCTGCAGCGTCGTCTCGCGCGTGCGCTGCGGCCGCTTCGGCACCACGTTCACGACACCGCCGATCGCCCCTTCGCCGTACAGCACCGATGCCGGGCCGCGCAGCACCTCGATGCGTTCGACCGACCACGTATCGAACGGGAACGTGATCGTGCCGGCGGCCGGCATCAGCCGCACGCCGTCGAGCAACGTCATCACCGATTCCTGCCCGCTGAAGCCGCGCACGCTCAATGCGGTGCCGCCCGTGCCGGGCGCCATCGCGCTCGAGAAACCCGCGGTGCGCGTCACCGCGTCGAGCACCGTGCGATCGCCGCGCGCGTCGATCGTGTCGGCCGTGACCGTCTCGACGCTCGCGGGTGTGTCGAGGCTCGCGAGCCCGAGCCGCGAGCCCGTTTCGAGCGGTTGCGTCAGCGGGTCAGCCGGCGCGGATTGCGCGCTGACGTTGATCGCCGGCAGCGCATGGCGCTCATCCGGTGCGGGTGCGGCCGCTTCGGCGGCCAACGCGCCGGAGGTCGCCATCGCGTAACCCAGCAGGGCCGTGCAGCCGCGTGCCGCGCGCACGCGCCAGGTGCCTGCGTTCCGGCGCGACGCGGCGTGATGCCGCTCCCCGCGCGCCGGGGTGTGTCTGGTTTTCGTCACGTCGTATCGATCTTCGGATGGTGGCGCCGCACGCGGCCGTGCCGGGCAGCCCGGCGCCGCCGGTGGCGCAAACATCCGATGATACAATATATCACCTTGATTAGTCAGGATTTTGTCAGGTTGCCCCGGCCGGGGTGCGCGACCGGGGCCGTACGCCGCGTCTACAACGGGAAACTGAACTGCACCCAAAGCTTGTCACCCTGCGGCCGGTTGCGCACCGCGAACTCGTGCTGGTATTTCACGACCACACCCGACGCCGGCCCCCACATGTAACGCAGTTGCGGGCCGATCGCGACCGACTGCCCGCGAAAGCCGTCCGACGCGACCTTGACGCCGTCCTGCGTATCGTCGGCGAACTGCTTCAGGAACGTGCCCTGCACGCCGAGTTGCACGCGCCGGTCAATCGAATAGCCGACCAGGTAGTCGAGCACGGCGACTGCCCCCGAGCGGTAACGCGTCGCATGGTTCGGCGAATTCAGCTCCAGCAGCGTGGTCGTCGAGATCTCCCAGTCGCGGCCCGGAAACCAGGTCGTGCTGACATACGGCAGGAACGCATACGTGTTCAGCCCTGTGTTTGCGATCCGGTTCGCCGCATACGCGCCGGTTGGCACCGCGAACGACGGCGAGAAGAATGCGAAGAAAGTCTTCGATGCGTTCGCGTAGTTGATCATGAGCGGCTCGAGGATCACGTCGCCGAGCGACGTGCGGTTTCCGGTACCGCCCGGCGTCGACAGATGCAGGTGCACGATCGGTACGATCGCGCTGCTCGACAGCGAAAACGGCCCGAAGGTCGCGCCCCAGGTGTGAACCACGCGCGGCGTTTCCGCGACGACGCTCAGATGGAACCCCGGCACCGCGCTGCCGCCATCCGGCCCGGCAAACCGGTTCGATGCCGAGTACAGCGCGTAGTTGAAGTACTGCGTGTTGCCGGGCGGCGGAAGCATCCCGTTCAGCACCGTATTGACGCCGAACGGATAGCTGATCTGCCCGTTCTCCGTGGCCGACGCCGGAACCTGAATGGCCCCGGCGATCAGGAGTGCCAACGGCACCCGTCGCATTGCGAAATTCATGTCGTCTCCAGACCGGATTGTTATCGTGTAATCGCGAGCCGGGCATCGCAGGCCCGGGGAGACGCAATGTAAAGCGCACGACAGCGGCGAAAAAGACGACGTTCGGGAGAACAGTTCTCCGTCACACGGAGAAATGCGCGACGGCGCAGCGCCGGCCTGCGCTCAGCGGCCCACCTCCTTCCACTTGCGCGCGAGCCCGAGGCGTTCGAACCGCTCGATCAGGAACTCGGTGAACACGCGGATCTTCGCCGGCTGGTGGCGGCGGCTCTGGTACGCGATGTTGACGGTGAGCGCCGGCAGCTGCCAGTCTGTGAGCACCGGCACCAGCTTCCCCGCGACGATGTCGTCGTGGATGATGTAGAGCGGCTGGATCAGGATGCCGAGCCCGGCAAGCGCCGCGGCGCGGATCACCTGCCCTTCGTTCGCATCGAGCACGCTCTTGATCGTGACCGACTGCTTCTTCGCGCCGTGGCGGAAGTGCAGGACGTATGGATCGTTTGCGAGGTTGTAGACCAGCAGCCGATGGTCGCACAGCGCATCGGGCGTCACCGGTGCGCCGTGCTTCGCCAGATAACCGGGCGACGCGGCCAGCACGCGCCGCGTCTCGGCGAGCTTGCGCACGGTGATGCCCGAATCCGCTTCATGTTCGCGGGTGCGGATCGCCACGTCGATGCCGGCCTCGATGAAATCCGGATAGCGGTTCGCGGCGATGATCTGCACGTTCAGGTTCGGGTAGCGCCGGTGAAACTCCGGCAATGCGGGTGCGATATAGATCGACGCGAACGATACCGACGCGGTCACGCGCAACGTGCCGGCCGGATTGACGCTCGCTTCGTTGACCGCCGCGTCGGCCTCCGACAGTTCCATCAGGATCGCGACGCAGCGCCGGTGGTACTCGTGCCCGGCATCGGTCAGCCACAGGCGCCGCGTGGTGCGCTCGACGAGCCGCGCCCCCAGCCGTTCCTCCAGCGCGTTCAGGCAGCGGCTCGCCGCCGCGCTCGACATCCCGAGCCGCTCGGCGGCCTTCGACAGGCTGCCCAGCTCGGCGACCTGCACGAAAAATTCGATCTGCGTCCACTTGTCCATGCGTCCGATTCTTCCACCTGGCGGAGAACAAAACTCCTCCAAACCATCTTTTTTACGATCCAAGGAGGAATTAATGTTACGTCAACGCGCCGTCCAACGACATCAGGAGACAACCCCAATGCGCAATCTCAACGAAGACACCATCACGCAGGCCGTGATCGCGTCGCTCGCCGGCTGTCGCGACGAGCGGTTGCGCACGGTCATGACCAGTCTCGTCCAGCACCTGCATTCGTTTGCGCGGGAGACCCGGCTCACCGAGGCCGAATGGCAAACCGCGATCGGCTTCCTGACCGCCGTCGGCCACATCACCGACGACAAGCGCCAGGAATTCATCCTGCTGTCCGACGTGCTCGGGCTGTCGACCCTCGTCACCGCGCAGAACCATGCGAAGCCGGCCGGCTGCACGGAGGCGACCGTATTCGGCCCGTTCTACGTCGAAGGCAGCCACGACTTCGGGATGTTCGACGACATCGCGAACGGCGCATGCGGCGAGCCCTGCTTCGTGTCGGGCCACGTGCGCGGCATCGACGGCATGCCGATCGCGCACGCATCGCTGGAAGTCTGGCAAGCCGACGAGGACGGCCACTACGACGTGCAGCTACCGGCCGACGACGGCTCGGTCACGCACCGCGCGCGCGGCCGGCTGCGCACCGGCGCCGACGGCCGCTACGCGTTCCGCTCGATCCTTGCCGAGCCGTATCCGATTCCGCACGACGGCCCCGTCGGCGCGATGCTCGACGCGCTCGGCCGTCATCCGTGGCGCCCCGCGCACCTGCACTTCATGATCGAGGCGCGCGGCTACGAAACGCTGATCACGCACGTGTTCCGCGACGGCGACCGCTATCTCGACTCCGATGCGGTGTTCGGCGTACGGTCGACCCTCGTCGCCGACTGGGTCCGGCACGCGCCCGGTATCGCGCCGGACGGATCGCGCATGGACACGCCGTTCTACACGCTCGATTACGACTTCGTGCTCAATCCCGCGGAGCGCGCCGCATGATCCGCCACGTCGTGATGTGGAACGTCGCAGGCGCGACCGAACCCGAGCGCGCGATCGCACGCACCACCGTCAAGACCGCCTTCGAAAGCCTGCGCGGCCGGATTCCGGGCATGACGCACCTCGAGGTCGGCGCGGATTTCAGCGCGGCCGATTACGCATGCGACCTGATTCTCGTTGCGGAATTCGAGTCGCGCGAAGCACTCGACGGATATGCAACGCATCCTGAACACGCTCGCGTACGCGACGCACTGACGGGCCTGCGCATCGCGCGCCACCAGGTCGACTACGCAACGGAGTAACGACGCCATGAACTTCATCTACCAGGCACGCCCCGCACGCGTGATCTTCGGCGCGGGCAGCCTCGAGCATCTCGAACGCGAAGTGCTGGAACTGGGCGCGCAACGCGCGATCGTGCTCTGCACGCCGGAGCAGCGCGATCTCGCGCAACGCATCGTCGAGCGGCTCGGTGCGCGCGCGGCCGGACTCTACGATCGCGCGACGATGCACGTGCCGATCGAAATCGCCCGCGATGCGCAGGCGTTCGCCAGGTCGTGCGACGCGGATTGCGCGATCGCGATCGGCGGCGGCTCGACGATCGGCCTCGGCAAGGCGATTGCGCTCGAAAGCAGCCTGCCGATCCTCGCGATACCGACGACGTACGCCGGCAGCGAAATGACGCCGATCTACGGCCTGACCGAAGGCGGCATCAAGCGCACGGGCTCCGATGCGCGCGTATTGCCGAAGACGGTGCTCTACGATCCCGCGCTCACCGTCACGCTCCCCGTCGAGCTGTCCGTGACGAGCGGCCTCAATGCGATCGCGCACGCGGCAGAGGGTCTCTACGCGAACAACGCGAATCCGGTGATGAGCCTCGTTGCCGAAGAAGGCATTCGCGCGCTCGCACGCGGCCTGCCCGGCGTACGGCGTGACCCCGCCGATCTCGGCGCACGCAGCGACGCGCTCTATGGCGCGTGGCTATGCGGGATGGTGCTCGGCAACGTCGGCATGGCGCTGCACCACAAGCTCTGTCACACGCTCGGCGGCAGCTTCAACCTGCCGCACGCGCCGACCCACACGGTCGTGCTGCCGCATGCGCTCGCGTACAACGCCGCGCACGCGCCGGACGCGATGCAGCGGATCGCCCGCGCGATCGGCACGAACGACGCCGCGCGCGGCCTCTACGCCCTGGCGCTCGACAACGGCGCGCCGGTTTCGTTGAAAGCGATCGGCATGCAGGAAGCCGACCTCGATCGCGCAGCCGATCTCGCGGCCGCCAATCCGTACTGGAACCCGCGCCCGATCGAACGCGACGGCCTGCGCGCGCTGCTGCAGGACGCCTTCGACGGCAACCTGCCCGGCTCGACCGCGCGCTGATCCGAATACACGACACACCAACAAACGACACCGTCATGGAGACACCCCGCATGAATACCGAATCGAGCGCGCACGGCGACAGCACCGTCGAACACTGTGACGTCGCCATCGTCGGCTACGGCCCGACCGGTCTCGTCGCCGCATCGATGCTGGGCCGCGCCGGCCATCGCGTGATCGTCCTCGAACGCTGGCCGACGCCCTACGGCCTGCCGCGCCTCACGCACATCGACGGCGAAACCGCGCGCATCGTACAGGCCAGCGCCGACGTTGATCACGCGCTGCGCCACGCGAAGGCCGTCGACACCTACCACTACCGCGATGCGAACGGCGACCTGCTGCTCGAACTGAACTGGACCGGCCGCGCATGCGGCTATCCCGCGCACATCTCGATCTACCAGCCCGACATCGAGGACGCGATCGACGCGCGCGCCAGTACCTTCAAGAACGTGATGATCCTGCGCGGCTGGGAAGTCGACACGCTGCTGCAGGACGACGACGGCGTGACACTGACCGCGCATCCGTCACGCGGCAGCCAGGACGCGCAATGGACCGGCAAACCGCGCGCCATTCGCGCCCGCTACGTGATCGGCGCCGACGGCGCGAACAGCTTCGTCCGCCGCACGCTCGGCATCGAACGATCCGATTTCGGCTACAACGAGCGCTGGCTCAATCTCGATTCGGAGAACAAGCGCGATCTCGGCGAAGGCTGCGCGCGCACGACGATCTACTGCGATCCGGCGCGCGCGTACATGCACATGCCGATCGGCACGAAGCGCACGCGTTTCGAGCTGCGCGTGCTGCCAGACGAATCGACCGCCGAATGGGAAACGGAAGAAGCCGGATGGAAGTGGCTCAACGACCACTACGGCTACGGCCCGGACGACCTGAAGCTGCTGCGCCACGTCGTCTACACGTTCGAGACGCGCATGGCCGAGCGCTGGCGCGCCGGCCGCGTGCTGCTCGCGGGCGATGCGGCGCACACGATGATGCCGTACATGGGACAAGGTGCGTGCTCCGGCATGCGCGACGGCATCAACCTCGCGTGGAAGCTCGACCTGGTGCTGACCGGGCGCGCATCCGCCGACCTGCTCGACACGTTTGAAGCGGAGCGTCGCCCGCACGTGACCGCGATCACGCAGATGTCGCTGTTTCTCGGGCAGGTCGTCAACGAGGACGATCCGCGCAAGGTCGCCGAGCGCGACGCGGCGTTCCGCTCGGGCAACATGCCGCCGATGCCGCCGTTCCCGAAGATCGATCAGGGCATCGTGCACGACGAAGCCGACGGCACGCGCCTGCCCGCGACCGGCACGCCCGCGCCGCAGGGACGCGTTCGCCGCGGTGCAGCCGAGGGCCGTTTCGACGACGTGGTCGGCCGGGGATTCCAGCTCGTTGCGCGCGAACACCCTTCCCGCTACCTCGACGACGCGCAGCGTGCGTTCCTCGCTCGGCTCGGCTGTCACGTGGCCGTGCTGTCCGACGACGTGGGCGCACCGGATGCCGTAGTCGATCTCGACGGCGAGCAACAGGCGTTCATGCAGGCGCACGGGATCGGTGCGTATATCGCGCGGCCCGACTTCATCGTGTTCGGGTCGGTGGCCGACCTGCGCGACCTCGGCACGCTCGTCGATGCCCTCCGCGACAAACTGCACTGGTCCGCCACGTCGACCGAACCGCCCGCGGCTTCGGCGGCCGTCACCCATGCATCGTGAAGGAGACACACGCATGACGACCGAACTGTCACCGTTCGCGCTGTCCCTGCAACGCGCGATGCCCGTCACGCGCTTGCTCGACTGCGGGATGGACTATGCCGATGCAATGGCGCTGCACGCGCGCACGTCTACAGGCGAACCGTGGGACGTCGCGGCCGAAGCGCTGGCGGACGCGCAACTCTCGCGCGCCGCGCAGGCGGCGGACGCCGGCCACCTGGTCACGGCCGCCGACGCGCAGGCGATGGCCATCGCGAACCTGCTGTTTGCGCAGATGGCGTTCAACCACGACGTGCCGCGCAAGCGCGCGCTCTATGCGCGGCTCGTCGACGCGTCGCACGGCCTCGCGCGCTGGTCCGACAAGCGCATCGAACGCGTCGAAGTGCCGTTCGGCGATGCGCGCCTGATCGGTTGGCTGGTCCGGCCGCCGGCCGAACGCGTACGCGGCACCGTCATACTCTTCGGCGGCCAGAGCGGCTGGGGCTTCGCGTACTGGCCGATCGCGCGCGCGCTCGCGGCACGCGGCCTCGCCACGCTGCTCGCCGAAGGGCCGGGCCAGGGCGAGACGCGGCTCGAACAGCGGATCTTCGTCGACGTCGACATGAGTGCCGCGTACCGGCGCTTCGTCGATGCCGTCGCCGACCGCGCGCCCGGGCCGATCGGCATCTGGGGAAACAGCATCGGCGGGTTGTGGGCCGCCTCGACCGCTGCGAGCGACCGACGGATCGCCGCCTGCTGCGTGAACGGCGCACTCGCAGCGCCAACGCTGCTGCCGTTCCGCACCTTCGTCGAACAGGCTGCGGCCATGCTCGGCAACGACGATCCCGATGCGGTCGCGGCGAACTTCGCGCGGATGAGCTTCTCGTCCGAACGCGACCGCATCGCGTGCCCGCTGCTGGTGCTGCACGGCGGCGAAGACCCGCTGATCCGGCTCGACGATCAGCAGCCGTTTCTCGATGCGGCGACATCCGGCGATGCGACGCTCAGGGTCTGGCCGGACGGCGAGCACACGATCTACAACCACGCATCCGAGCGAACCGCGTTCGTCTGCGACTGGTTCGCCGAGCGGCTGGCGCAGGCGTGACGACGCCATGCGGTGGGTCGGGAACCGGGATACCCGGGGCCCGACCTAGCCGCCGATCTTGAACGCCGGCAACTGCTGCGCGAGCCGCGCGCCCATTTCCGCGCCGAGCGCCTGCAGCGCATTGAACGGCCGGATCATGACCTCGAATTCGACGATCCGCCCTTCGTCGTCGAAGCGGATCATGTCGATCCCCTTCAGCGCCTTGTCGCCGACGGCCGCGCTGAATTCCAGCACCACGCTCTTGCCGTCGTCGGTGACGAACTGGCGGTAGTAGGTGAACTTCTCGAGGATCGTGATCACCGTGCGCAACGCCAGCAACAGCGCGGGCGCGGGCCCATAGGGGTTGAACGCCATCGGCGAACGGAACACGGCGTCCGGATGGACGATCGATTCCAGTGCGCCAAAATCCTTGCGCTCGATCATCGCATGCCACTTGTCGAGCGATTGCGCGACGGCGGGTTGAAGATGCAGCGGTGCGTTCGTCATCGAAGACTCCTGTATCGTCGGGCAGAAAAAAGCGAATCGGTCTCAAAGCTCAAAGGGTGGCGGCAAGCGTCGTGCCCTGGTGAATCGCGCGCTTCGCATCGAGTTCGGCGGCCTCGTACGCACCACCGATCACATGCACCTTGCGCCCGGCGGCCTCCAGTTGCTCCGCCAGTTCTCGCAACGGCTCCTGCCCCGCGCAGATCACGACGTTGTCCACCGGCAGCGTCTGCTCGACGCCGTCGATCGTCACGTGGAAACCGTCGTCGTCGATACGCCGGTAGGTCACCGCCGACGACATCCCGACGCCGCGCGCCTTGAGCCCCGTGCGATGGATCCATCCGGTGGTCTTGCCGAGCCCGTCGCCGACCTTCGACGCCTTGCGCTGCAGCAGCTGGATTTGCCGCACCGCCGGCTCCGGCCGCGCATGGCGCAGGCCGCCAGCATTCGCATACGACGGGTCGACACCCCACTCGGCGAAGAAGCGGTCCGAGTCGACATGCTCGCTGCCCGCGCGATGAACGAGATATTCCGCGACGTCGAAGCCGATGCCGCCGGCGCCGACGATTGCAACGCTGCGGCCCACGGCCTTGTCGTCGCGCAATACGTCGAGGTAACCGAGCGTCTTCGCATGCGCGACGCCGTCGATCGGCGGTGTACGCGGCACGATGCCCGTCGCGATCACGACTTCGTCGAATTCGCCTTGCAACAGCATCTCGGCGCTCGCACGCGTATTGAGGTGGAGCGTCACACCGCGCAGTTCGATCTGCCGGCGGAAATAGCGCAGCGTCTCGTTGAATTCTTCCTTGCCGGGCACCTTCTTCGCGATGTTGAACTGGCCGCCGATCTCGGCGCCGGCTTCGTACAGCGTCACCGCATGACCACGCTCGGCGGCCGTGACCGCGAAGCCGAGGCCCGCCGGCCCGGCACCGACCACGGCGATCCGCTTGCGCTGCTGCGCGGGGCGAATCACGAGCTCGGTTTCATGGCACGCGCGCGGATTCACGAGACACGACGTGATCCTGCCGCTGAACGTATGGTCGAGGCACGCCTGGTTGCAGCCGATGCACGTGTTGATTTCGTCCGCGCGCCCTTCCCGCGCCTTGCGGACGAACTCGGCATCGGCGAGGAACGGCCGCGCCATCGACACCATGTCGCAATAGCCATCGGCGAGCAGTTGCTCGGCGACTTCCGGCGTATTGATCCGGTTGGTCGCGACGAGCGGGATGCCGACCTTGCCCATCAACTGCCGCGTGACCCATGCATACGCGGCACGCGGCACCTTCGTCGCGATGGTCGGAATGCGCGCCTCGTGCCAGCCGATGCCCGTATTGATGATCGTCGCACCGGCCGCCTCGATCGCCTGCGCGAGCCGGATCACCTCGTCGAGCGTCGAGCCGCCTTCGACGAGATCGAGCATCGACAGCCGGTAGATCACGATGAAGTTCGTGCCGACCTGCTCTCGCACGCGCCGCACGATCTCGACCGGGAAACGGATGCGGTTCTCGTAAGCGCCGCCCCATGCGTCGTCGCGATGGTTCGTGCGCGCGGCGATGAATTCGTTGATCAGGTAGCCCTCCGACCCCATGATCTCGACCCCGTCGTAGCCCGCATGCTGCGCGAGCGCCGCGCATCGCACGAAATCGGCGATCGTCTCGTCGACTTCATCGCTGCTCAGCGCATGCGGTGTGAACGGGTTGATCGGCGCTTTCAGTGCGCTCGGCGCAGCGAGCGCCGGATGATACGCGTAGCGCCCGAAATGCAGGATCTGCAGCGCGATCTTGCCGCCCTCCGCGTGCACCGCACGCGTCACGACACGATGACGCTCGGCTTCCGCTTCGGTCGTCAGCATCGCACCGCCCGGCGCCGGACGGCCCCGTTCGTTCGGTGCGAATCCGCCGGTGACGATCAGGCCGGCCTCGCCTCGCGCACGCTCCGCATAGAACGCCGCCATCCGCTCGAAGCCGTTCGGCGCTTCCTCGAGGCCCACGTGCATCGATCCCATCAGCACACGGTTCCTGAGCGACGTGAAGCCGAGCTCGAGCGGGGTCGTCAGATGCGGATAACGCGATGTCATGGGGAGTCTCCATTTTTATGCAACAAGTTGCGCAGATATTAGTCCACCACTTTCGTTTATGCAACCCGTTGCATAAACGCATCCCTCATCTTGTACTGCGGCCCCGATATGGCAAGATGCGGTTCATTCTGCGGCCTCCTCGATCCGACATGTCCCTGCCCCACGCACTCCTCACCGCTCTCGCCGAACGCCCCGGTTCAGGCTCCGAGCTCGCCGACCGCTTCGATCGCTCGATCGGCTATTTCTGGCAGGCGACGCACCAGCAGATCTATCGCGAGCTGGGGCGTCTCGAGGAAACGGGCTGGATCGAATCGCTGCCGGCCGAATCGGGGCGCGGCCGCAAACGTGCGTACCGGATCCTGCCGGCCGGCAAGAAGGAGTTGCGGCGCTGGATCGCCGAACAGGAGGATCCGACGCCGCTGCGCGAAGCGTTGATGGTGCGCCTGCGTGCGGAAGCGGTGCTCGGCCCGGCCGGCCTCGAGGACGAAATCAGGCGGCGCATCGCGCTGCACCAGGAGAAGCTCGACCTGTATCTGCAGATCGAGGCGCGCGATTTTCCGGAAGACGTCGATTCGCGCACGCAGCGCCTTCAGCACCTGGTCCTGCAGGCCGGCATCGCGAACGAGCGGTTCTGGGTCGAATATTCGCAGCAGGCGCTCGACGTGCTGCGCTTGCCGAAAGACTGAACGACTGACGGAGGAAATGACGATGACGCAGAAAACCGTGCTCTGCTACGGAGATTCGAACACGCATGGCACACGCCCGATGACGCGCGCCGGCGTACTGGAGCGGTTTGCACACGAAGAACGCTGGACCGGCGTGCTGGCGCAAACGCTCGGTGCGAGCTGGCGGGTCATCGAGGAAGGGTTGCCCGCGCGTACGACCGTGCATGACGATCCGATCGAAGGCCGGCACAAGAACGGTCTGTCGTATCTGCGCGCGTGCATCGAAAGCCACTTGCCCGTCGATGTCGTCGTGCTGATGCTCGGGACGAACGATCTGAAGACACGCTTCTCGGTCACGCCCGCCGACATCGCGACGTCGGTCGGCGTGCTGCTGGCCGAGATCGCTGCATGCCGCGGCGGCCCCTCCGGTGCATCACCGAAGCTCGTGCTGATGGCACCTGCCCCGATCGTCGAGGTCGGCTTCCTCGGCGAGATCTTCGCGGGCGGCGCAGCGAAGTCGCGGCAGCTCGCGAAGCGGTACGAACAGGTGGCAAGCGACGCCGGTGCGCACTTTCTCGATGCCGGCGCGATCATCGAGGTGAGCCCGGTGGACGGCGTCCACTTCGCGGCCGATCAGCATCGCGCGCTCGGGCAGCGGGTCGCGGCCCTTCTGCAGCAGATCGCGTAACGCGCACGAGCGCCGAACCGCAGCCGCACGGCGTGTGCCGGAACGCGGCGCGCCACGCACGGGAAACCGGTCAGGCGTCCGGCAGGATCACCACCTTCCCCTTCACCTGCCGGTTCGCCATCCGCGCGATCGCATCGGCCGCGCCGGCCAGCGACACGCGCTCGGTGATCGCGGGTCGCACCTTGCCGGCCGCGAACCATTCGGCAAGCAGGCGCATGTTCGCGACATGCTGCTTCGGATCGCGGCGCACCGCATCGCCCCAGAACACGCCGAGAATGTCGCGCTCCTTGAGCAGCGCCAGGTTCAGCGCGATCTTCGGGATCTCGCCGGCCGCAAAACCGACCACGAGGAACCGGCCATGCCACGCGGTCGCGCGCAGCGCCGCCTCGCTGTAAGCCCCGCCCACCGGATCGTAGACGACGTCCGCACCGCGCCCGCCGGTCAATTCGTCCACACGGCGGCGCAGGTCTTCGGTCGCATAGTCGATCGTCTCGTCGGCGCCCGCTTCGCGACACAGTGCCAGCTTGTCCGCACTCGATGCCGCCGCGATCACGCGGGCGCCGAGCGCCTTCGCGATCTCGATCGCCGCGAGCCCGACGCCGCCCGCCGCGCCCAGCACGAGCAACGTCTCGCCCTGCTGCAGCCGCGCGCGCTGCTGCAATGCGTGCAGCGACGTGCCGTACGCGAGCACGAGCGCCGCGCCCTGCTCGAATGTCATGCCCGGCGGCAACGCGGCAATCTGGTGCACGTCGGCCACGCACTGCTGCGCGAACCCGCCGTGCCCGGTGAACGCGACCACCGAATCGCCCGGCCGCCACGCGGTCACGCCCTCGCCCACCGCGTCGATCACGCCGGCAAATTCCGCGCCCGGCGAAAACGGCAGCGCCGGCTTCACCTGGTACAACCCCTGGACGATCAGCGCGTCGGGGAAATTGAGCGACGCGGCCTTCACCTGAACCCGGACCTGGCCCGCGGCCGGTTCGGGAATCGCTACGTCCTCGATGCGCAAACTGTCGATCGGGCCGAATGCGGTACACAACAGGGCTTTCATGTTCGTCTCTCTCCTTGTGCGGCGTGGCCGCGCATCGAGTCATCCTGCGGGGCACGCCCGCACGGCCGGTTCACGACGAATACGCAACAGCCGACGGAATCGGCATCCGCGACATCGTCTGCGTTCCGGAAGGTCGGTGAAGCAATGATCAGAACCACGCGTCGCGCATGTCGAGCGTCGTCGTGTCGACGCTCGCGAGCAGATCGAGCTGCGCATCCACTTTCGGCAATTCCCAGTTGAAAAAATAGCGGGCCGCCGCACGCTTGCCGTCGTGGAAATCATCAGCTTTCCCGTGCGCGGCTAGCGTCACGTCGAGCCACAACCACGCAACCACGAGATGGCCGAACGCTTCCAGATAGACGCTCGCGTTCGCGAGCCGCGCCTGCGGATCGCCGATCGCACCGAGTTGCCGTGTGACCTCGACCAGCCGCGCCCAGCGCTGCGCCAGCGCATCGGCCTGCTCGCGCAGGCCGGCATCGAGCGTCCGCGCACGTTCAACGGTCGCGCCGATTCGTGCGTCGAGTGCGCGCAGCGATGCGCCATCGTCCTGTGCGACCTTGCGGCCCAGCAGGTCGAGCGCCTGGATCCCGTGCGTGCCTTCGTGAATCGGATTGAGCCGATTGTCGCGATAGAGCCGCTCGACCGCGTAATCGCGCGTATAGCCATAGCCGCCGTGCACCTGGATCGCGAGGTCGTTCGCAGCGAGACACCACTGCGACGGCCAGCTTTTCGCGATCGGCGTCAGGATGTCGAGCAGGCGCGCGGCATCGGCGCGCACCTCCGCGTCGTCGTGCGCGCGCGCTTCGTCGACCCGCTTCGCGCAGTACAGGATCAGCGCGAGACCGCCTTCGACATAGGCCTTCTGTGCGAGCAGCATGCGCCGCACGTCCGGATGTTCGACGATCGGCGCTTGCGGCGCGGCGGCATCCTTGCCCGCCGGCCCGAGCGGGCGCCCTTGCGGCCGGTTCCGCGCGTAATCGAGCGCGTGCAGATAACCCGTGTAGCCGAGCGCCACCGCGCCCGCGCCGACGCCGATGCGCGCCTCGTTCATCATGTGGAACATATACGCGAGGCCGTGGTTCGGCTGGCCGACCAGATAGCCGATCGCGCCTGCCCGCCCTTCCGGGCGGTACCGCGTGCCTTCGCCGAAGTTCAGCAGGCAGTTGGTGGTGCCGCGGTAGCCCATCTTGTGGTTCAGCCCGGCGAGCACCACGTCGTTGTGCTCGCCCTGCGCCGTGCCGTCGGTGCCTGGCAGGTACTTCGGCACGATGAACAGCGAGATGCCGCGCGTGCCGGGCAGCAGCCGGCCATGTTCGTCGGGAATCTTCGCGAGCACGAGGTGGACGATGTTCTCCGTCAGTTCGTGTTCGCCACCCGAGATCCACATCTTGTTGCCGGTCAGCCGGTAGCGCGGGCCAAGCGGCGAGTCGCCTTCGAAATCCGCGCGCGTCACGATGTCCGACAGCGACGAACCGGCTTGCGGTTCGGACAGGCACATGGTGCCGAGGTAGCGCCCTTCCAGTTCCGGGCGAACGAACGCGTCGATCTGCGCGGGGCTGCCGTGCGCGACGAGCAGGTTCGCGTTGGCGACGGTCAGGAACGGATAGGCGGCCGTTGCGATGTTCGCGGCCTGGAAGAACAGGAACGACGCGGCTTCGACCAGCTTCGGCAAGCGCATGCCGCCGAGCGCTTCGTCATGGCCCGCGGCGATCAGCCCGGCGTCCGCGAAGGCGCGCACGGCCGGTTCGACTTCCGGGATCAACGTCACGCGCTCGCCGTCGAACTGCGGCTCTTCGCGATCGCCACGCGCCGCATGCGGCGCGAACAGGTCCTCCGCAATTCGCTCGCTGGTGTCGAGCACCGCGTCGAACGTCTCGCGACTGTGCTCGGCGTAACGCGGCAGCGCAACGAGCGCTTCCGCGTCGAGCCAGTCATACAGCAGGAACGCGAGATCGCGTCGCGACAACAACAAGCTCATCGTGCTGCCTCCCAGGTGCCGGCTTCGTCAGCCGAATGAAGGGTTCCGTGACTGCAAGTGCTGGCAGAAATTTAGCACGGTCGTTCGCAAACAACAACGACGGATACGCTAGTCCGCGTAACCGGGATTGCGCCGATCGAGCCGGCGCAGCAAGCCAGGCCAGACGAGTGCGCCGGCGCCCATCCCGCGCGTCACCGCGGCGATCTGCTGCTTGATGCCGTCGAGAATCGGTTGCGCGATCGGCAGCAGCGCCGAGCCGCCGGCCTGCGCGCGGACCTGGATCATGCAGGCCGCTTCGAAGAAGTACATCGCGACGAACGCGTCTGCCGGCGTCGCGCCGACGGTCAGCAGGCCGTGATTGCGCAGCATCAGGTTCGTGTTGGCGCCGAGGTCGCGCACGAGGCGCGCCTTCTCGCCCTCGTTGAGCGCAATGCCCTCGTAGTCGTGATAGCCGAGCGACGCCAGCACGCCGAGCGACTGCTGCGACAGCGGCAGCAAGCCCCCTTCCTGCGCCGACACGGCGACACCGTTGATCGAATGCGTATGCATCACGCACAGCGCGTCGTCGCGTGCCGCGTGCACCGCGCTGTGGATCGTGAAGCCGGCCGGGTTGATCTCGTACGGCGATTCGGACACCTTGCGTCCGTCGAGATCCACCTTCACCAGCGACGATGCCGTGATCTCGTCGAACATCATCCCGTACGGGTTGATCAGGAAATGATGCTCCGGGCCGGGCACGCGCGCGGAAATATGAGTGAACACGAGATCGTCCCAGCCGAACAGCGCGGTGAGGCGATAGGCCGCCGCGAGATTGACTCGCGCTTCCCATTCGGCGGGGGAAACCGACTGCTTCACACTGACTTCGGATGAGGTCACGTCACGCTCCTTGCTCAGGGGTCGATATGTACCGGGCCGCATGATTCGGCCCGGTGTGGGGGATATTGTGCGTCAACCGGCGTGCGGCTTCGCGAGCTGATCGGCAACCGGCAGGCTGCGGATGCGCGTGCCGGTCGCCGCGAAGATCGCGTTGGTCAGTGCCGGCGCGACGGGCGGCAGGCCCGGCTCGCCCACGCCGCCGAGCGGCGTTGCAAAATCGTCCGGCGCAACGAGATGCACGCGGATTTCGCGCGGCGCTTCGTTCATTCTCAGCACCTGGAAGCCGTTGAAGTTGCTCTGCTCCGGATGGCCGTCCTTGAACGTGATCTCGCCATGCAGCGCGATGCCGAGCCCCATCACCACCGCGCCCTCGAGCTGCGAACGGACGCGCTCCGGATTGACCTGTGGCCCGCAGTCGATCGCGATATCGACCCGCGGCACCGTGATCGTGCCGTCGGCATCGACCTGCACCTCGCACACCGCCGCCGTGTACGACACGAAGCTGCGATGCGCGGCGATTCCGAGCCCGTGCCCTTTCGGCAGCTTGCGCCCCCAGCCGGCCTCACGCGCGACCGTCTCGACCACGCGCCGCAGCCGCCCGGTATCGACCGGATACAGCGCCGGATCCTCGCCGTAGTTCGCGTTCTTCACCGTGATGTGCGGCTCGAACCGCCGCGCGGGCCCGATCAGTTCGAGCAGGAAATCCTTCGGGTCGCGACCGGCCGCGTGAGCCAGCTCCGACACGAAGCTCTGGATGCCGAACGCATGCGGGATGTTGTAGACCGAGCGGAACCAGCCGATCCGCGTATGCGCTTGCGCGGCCGGATTCTCGATCCGCACGTTCGGAATCGCGAACGGCAGGTCGGCGATCCCCTGCGCGAGCTCGCCCGGCTGCTCGTGCACGACACCGGCCCTGAACGTCGACTGGATCGACGGCGCGACCGTGCGATGCTGCCACGCGACCACTTTCCCCGACGCATCGATTCCTCCGTCGAACGCTTCGAGCGACACCGCATGGAAATAGTCGTGCGCGATGTCGTCCTCGCGCGTGAACGTCAGCTTGACGGGCGCGCCGACCGCCTTCGACAGCAGCGCCGCCTCCACCACGTAGTCCGGCTTCGACTTGCGGCCGAAGCCGCCGCCGAGCAACGTCACGTTGACCGTCACGCGCTCCGCCGGCAAGCCGAGCGCCTTCGCGACCTCGTCGCGCGTGGTCTGCGGCGCCTGTGTGCAGGTCCACACTTCGCAGCGTCCGTCTGCCACGCGCGCGACGGCTGCTGGCGGCTCCATCGTCGCGTGCGCGAGATGCGGAATGTAGTACGTCGCCCGCACGCGTTTCGCGGCACCGGCGAGTGCCGCCGCCGCGTCGCCGTCTTGGCGGATCACGTCGCCCGGTTGCGCGGCAGCCGCCTCGAGCGTCTTGCGATACGCAGCCGAGTCGTAGTTCGCATTGGGCCCGCGCTTCCAGTCGATCTTCAGTTGCGCGCGTGCCTGGATCGCTGTCCACGTATCGCGCGCGACGACGGCGACGCCGCCCAGCGGCTGGAAACCGGACGGCAGCGGTGTTGACGCGAGCTGCACGACCTTGACGACGCCCGGCAGTTTCTCCGCGGTCGATGCGTCGAACGACGCGACCGTGTCTCCGTATACCGGCGGGCGCGCGACGACCGCATACAACATCCCGTCGAGCCGCGTGTCGATTCCGTAATGCGCGCGGCCGCCGACGATGTCGCGTCCGTCGATCAGCGCCGTTTCGCCCTTGCCGATATAGCGGAATTCCGCCGGCGCTTTCAGTGCCACCGTTGCCGGATCCGGCGCCGGCAGCGCAGCGGCTTTCGCCGCCAGTTCGCCGAAGCCGAGCTTGCGCCCGCTCTTCGTGTCGACGATCTCATGCACCGTCGCCTTGACCTGACGCGCATCGACGCCCCACGCCGCGGCGGCGGCCTGTTCGAGCATCGTGCGCGCGGCCGCGCCCGCGCGGCGCAACGCGGCAAAGCTTTGGCGCAGGCTGCGCGACCCGTCGGTGTTCTGGTTGCCGTAGCGCGGCTCGTCGCCGACGGCCTGCGCAACCTTCACGCGCGCCCAGTCCGCGCCCAACTCATCCGCCACCACGAGCGCGACGCTCGTGCGCACGCCCTGCCCCATCTCGGAGCGGATGCAGGTCACGGTGACCGTGCCATCCGGCGCGATTGCGACGAACAGGTGCGGATCGTCACGCAACCCGTGCGGCATCCCCGCGCCGCCGTACTGCGGATTCGCACTGACGGGCGGTTGCACCGGCACGGCCGCACGCACGAGCGACGGTACGCCGAATGCGAGCAGCAGCCCGCCGGATGCGAAGCCGAGCAGCAACGCACGGCGACTTTCGTTCTGGACGGAGAGTTCGGGCGCGCTCATGCGGCACCTCCGCGGCGCACGGCCAGGCGGATCGCCGCGCGAATGCGCGTGTAGGTGCCGCAGCGGCAGATGTTGCCGGACATCGCATCGTCGATGTCGGCGTCGGTCGGATGGGGATTCGTCTTCAGCAGCGACGCGGCCTGCATGATCTGCCCGGACTGGCAGTAGCCGCACTGCGCGACATTCAGTTCCTGCCAGGCCTGCTGCACCGGATGGGTCAGATCGGTCGACAGTCCCTCGATCGTCGTCACGCGCTTGCCGGAAGCGGCCGCGATCGGGGTGATGCACGACCGGATCGCGACGCCGTCAAGGTGCACGGTGCACGCGCCGCACAGTGCCATGCCGCAGCCGAACTTGGTGCCGGTGTGGCCGAGGACATCGCGCAGATACCAGAGCAACGGCATGTCGGGATTGCCGTCGAAGTGCTGCTCGCTACCGTTGACGGTCAGCGTGATCATCGTTCACCTCCTGGTCGAGGCGCCCGCATCGCACCACGGGTGCCGGGTGGGGATTCAAACGGTAGCGGGTGCGTTCTGCTGCGCCGGCCCGGTGCCGTCTTGTGGACTGCTCCGCCGGCAGAACCGGCGGTCAATGCGTTGTTTCGGTGCGGCTGGCTGAGGATGGATAGCGGACACGCGCCAGCCCGGATTCTGCCCCATGCAAACCGTCACTCAGGCAACGCGACCATGTCGGGACTGCCAGAAACGGCAACTCGGGTTGCGACACCTGCGTGCCAGGTTCGGCCCCGGCGGCATCGACATCGCTCCGGGAAGCCAGAATCGTATGCAGAATGGACCGGGCTCCAACTCTAACTGATGTGCGGCAGTTTTGCGCCGTAGGCACGTGTCGGTACGGACGTGGCAAACCGGGGGAAATGTCGAACGGGAATCGACGACGCATGACGAGCGTCATGCGGGCGGGACCGACTGACGAGCCGGTCCCGGCGAGCGGCGCGATGGCGACGCGAGGCAGCCGCTCAATCCGCGAAGGACGTTGTGCGTGCCCAAGTAATTCGAGCGACACGCCCGGACGGGGCGTCCCGCGAATCAAGGTGCTGCCAGTTAGCGGCGGTGCTTCGTTACATCCGGACCACGTCCGCTACAGCCTTCTTGTGGTTCCTGAAACGATAGATGGCGATCGCGGCATTCTTCAGGGCGCCGCCAGAATCGAACGCAATCCTCCCGGTCGCGCGGTCATACTGCGTGGCCTCGATCCGCACTCAAGCGATCGCCGGGCATCCCGCTCGCCCGGCACGCGGCTGCCCCACCACGCTCACCGCGACCTCAACGCCTGCAACCCCAGCGTGAGCGGATTGAACGGCATCTCCGACGCCCCCATCGAAAAGCTCGTCGCCTTCGAGGGCACCCCAGGATTGCGCATCAGCGCATGAACGATCCGCTCGCTCGCATGACCGTCGCCATACGGATTGCTCGCGCGCGCCATTTCCCCGTAAGCGCTCTCGCTGTCGAACAGCCGCGACGCCTCCCACACGATCCGCTCCTGATCGGTGCCGACGAGCCGCGCGGTGCCCGCCTGGATCGCCTCGGGCCGCTCCGTCGTCTCGCGCGTGACCAGCACCGGCTTGCCCAGCGCCGGCCCTTCTTCCTGAATGCCGCCCGAATCGGTGATGATGAAATGCGCGCGCGACATCAGGAATACGAACGACAGATACTCCTGCGGCTCGATCAGGTAGATGTTCGACAGGTGGCCGAGCCGAGCCCGCGCCGGCTCCCGGACGTTCGGATTCATGTGCAGCGGATAGACGAACTGCGCGTCGGGATAGCGGTTCGCGAGCGTGCACAGTGCGTCGCAGAAATTCTGGAACGGCTCGCCGAAACTTTCTCTTCGATGCCCGGTGATCAGCACGACGCGACGCGACGGGTCGAGAAACGGAAACTGTCCGGCGACCTTTTCCGTCAGTGCGGTGGTGCAGTCCAGCATGCGCTTGACCTCGTGCAGCGCATCGATCACGGTGTTGCCCGTCAGCACGACTGCCCCGCCCGGCACGCCCTCGCTGAGCAGGTTGTCGCGTGCCTGCCCGGTCGGCGCGAAATGCCACGACGACACCGCGTCGGTCACGCGGCGGTTCAACTCCTCCGGCCACGGCGACCAGATGTCGCCGCTGCGCAAGCCGGCCTCGACGTGCCCGACAGGCAAATAGCGGTAGAACGCCGCAAGACTGACCGCGAGCGTGGTCGTCGTATCGCCGTGGACAAGCACGACGTCCGGACGCAATTCGTCGAAGACGATGCCGATTGCCTGCAGAATGCCGGTCGTCACGTCGGTCAGCGTCTGACTTTGCCGCATCACGTTGAGATCGTAGTCGGGCTTGATGTCGAACAGCGTCAGCACCTGATCGAGCATTTCGCGGTGCTGCGCAGTCACGCATACCCTGACGTCGACACCCGCTTGTGCTTTCAATGCACGCACCAGCGGTGCCATCTTGATGGCCTCCGGCCGAGTCCCGAACACAAGCAAAATCTTTTTCATCGTTATCCTCGTTGAGCCATTTCGCGCTGAATGACCCTGCTCGTGGCGCGAAGCATGTATTCAGACGGCACCTCCCGTACTCGCACGCAGTCGACACGTTGCGGTGTCGTGGAGCGAGCGCGCCGCCCTGTCCGCGTGGTCTACGCCACGCGAATCGTCGTACTACCGGCGTCCCGTTGCACTTGATCAGTCAGGTCATGAGTCGTTCCTCGCTTGGCCACGCGTCACGTCTGTTTGTCCCGTCCCTTCCGCTACAGCAAAATTCAAACCAGCCGCCCTGCGGCCGTGTCCGATTCACACTGCATGCGCCGCGCCCATGCGTCGCGCGTAGGAATGTTTCACAACTGCTACGCGTGTCGCATCGCCGGTCAAGCGCGATACAGGCAAACATCCGGGCTGTCGCACGGTTCCTCGGCGGCGTCGTCCGACGAATCGCGCGCGCATGTCGAGCGTCGATTGCGCAGCGGATCTCACGCATCTGGCGAAGCGCGTTGCGTTTCCTCGATCCGCCACTTTTGTCTGTGCAGCAGGCGGCGCAGTCGACCGCACGGCCGCGGTCGTACCCGAGGGATTTACCCGACACGCAACGTCGCTCACGTCGCACGAATCGCGCGGGTCGGAAATGTTGCGAATGTGTAACGCAGATCCGGAACGGGGCCGTTACATCGGGATCCGGTTCATGCAACGCATCGAACGCATGGAACGCGCCGGCATCCCGGCCGATGCACACGCAACGAACGGCTTGAGGCGCACCACCGCGTCGAATCGTGCTGCCAAGGCCGCACAGGTTCGGCAGACAATTCGCTCGCCGCATCACGCGTGCGGGGCGAAACACCGGTCGCGCGCGGGCATTCGGCCTGCGCGCACGCTGATTCTTCGATGAATCAAAATCCGCCGCCTTCGTTTGCGCCACGCCGCCAGCCTCCGCCCCCGTCCCTTGCTGCGCGCGGCATCGCGGACGATGGCTCACGCCTTGCTTAATGACGGTCAGGTGTGCCCCAAAGCACTCGCCAGACAGTAGACGGACGGGGACGCCCAAGCAGCGAAGCCGGAAGGAAACGCGACACGTCCTGCCTGGAGCGAAAGACGAGCGCTCCTGCGCGTCGCACGTGCCGACGTGTCCCGTCGAAGTACGCGCGATCCGCGAGCCGGGCTCCGGCTCCGATGTAAAGAGCCGGCTCGTGAACGCAAATATCGGTACCAGCCTCGGGTTCACCAGCGCCACGGTGAACCGAGCCACAACGTCGACACGCTCGCCGGGCGCGACGCGGCCAACGCCGCACCCGGCGACGATTACACAGGACTGCCGCGCAGGAGCCCAAGATCATGAAACGGCCCGCGCTTTGCCAGACCGCACGCTCGCGCGTAGCGGCCACCGTCGCGCTCGTCGCCTGCTGTATCGCCGCGTGCGGCTTCGCGCTGCACACGAGCGCCGCCGAACTCCGGCTCAACGGGCTGTACCAGCGCGCCGACGGTGCGATCACCGTGCGCCTGAACGGCATCGGCATCGATCCGTATTTCGCGGCGAAGGCGCTGCTCGCCGCGTCCGACGCGCAACTCGACGCACGTCAGGCTGCACTCGCGTGGATCGCATGGTTGCTGCCACGCCAGCGCCCGGATGGCGGCTTCGATCGCTACTGCGTGAAGAACGGCCGCTACCGTGCATGCGCCGACGCGGAAACCGACGACGCGATGATGGCGACCTGGATCGAATTGCTCGCCCGCTTCGCACCGGCCGATGGCTTGCCCGCCGCGTGGGAACTCAGCCTCAACCGCGCCGGCATGCATCTGGACACGCTGCTCGACAAGCCCTCCGGCGTCTATCAGATCTCGTCGTCGCTGCACGTCGCGCTGCTGATGGACAACGTCGAGGTACACAGCGCGTTCCAGGCCCTCGCGGCGCACTACGTCCGGCGCGCCGACTACACGCATGCGGGCCCGTGGAGCCAGCGCGCCGACCGGCTTGCATCCGCGATTCTGAAGGTGTTCTGGCGCGGCACGGGATCCGGCTTTCGCGCCAGCACGCAGCAGGTCAGCGATTCGAGTTTCTATCCGGCGAAGATCGCGCAGATCCTCCCGCTCCTGTCCAGTATTCAGGTACCCGAACAATCCGGCGAGACGATCTATACGCAGTGGATACGGAAGTACGCCAAGAGCTGGCAGCAACTCGCCAATACCGACTATCCATGGGGCTTGATCGCGCTGGTCGCGGTCAAGATGAACGATTGGGGCACGGTCGCCTGCTGGCAAGCGCGATCGGGGCCATACCGGCACGGCGCACACTGGAACGTACTGGAGGAGTCGCTTTATCTGGCATTCGAAAGCCGGATGGCCGCCCCCGTAATACCCGCTCGATGCGGATTCACGACGGCGGCGGCAACGGCAACGGTAACCGCATCGCGCTGATGCAACGGTGCACGCGGTTCATGATGGCTAAAAGGGAAGGAGACGTGTCATGTGTGGCATCGTCGGCGCGGTCGCGCAACGGGACATCGTCCCGATTCTGATTGAAGGTTTGCGTCGCCTCGAGTATCGCGGCTACGATTCATGCGGCGTGGCGACGGTCGTCGACGGCCAGGCGCGTCGCGAGCGCAGTGTGTCGCGCGTCGCCGATCTCGACGCGCACGTGCGCACCGCCGGGCTGACCGGCAGCACCGGCATCGCGCACACGCGTTGGGCAACGCACGGCGCGCCGGCAACCTGCAACGCGCATCCGATCTTCTCGCGCGACGAAATCGCGCTCGTGCACAACGGCATCATCGAGAACCACGAAACGTTGCGCAAGCAACTTTCAGACGAACACTACGAATTCGATGGTCAGACCGACACCGAGGTCGTCGCGCACCTGATCCACAGCAAGTATCGAGGCGACCTGCTCGCCGCCGTGCGCTCGGCAACGTCGCAGCTTCACGGCGCCTACGCGATCGCGGTGTTCAGCAAGCACGAGCCGCAGCGGCTGATCGGCGCGCGGGTCGGCTCGCCGCTCGTCGTCGGCGTGAAGGACGGCGAATGCTTTCTTGCCTCGGACGCGCTCGCACTTGCCGGCATCACCGACCGCTTCATCTTCCTCGAGGAAGGCGACATCGTCGAGTTGACGCCGGGCGGCGTGCGCGTGCTCGATCGCGGCGGCGCACCGGTCGAGCGCGCGGTACAAACCATTTCCTCCGCCGAGGCCGTGGTCGAACTCGGGCCGTACCGGCATTTCATGCAGAAGGAGATTTTCGAGCAGCCGCAGGCCGTGGCCGCGACCATTCCGGATGCGGGGCTGTTCGATCCGGCCGTGTTCGGCCCCGACGCCGCGCGGGCGTTCGAGCAGATCGACAACGTGCTGATTCTCGCGTGCGGCACGAGTCACTACTCCGGCCTGACCGCGCGCCGCTGGCTCGAAACGATCGCGCGCGTGCCGGCGCAGGTCGAGATCGCGAGCGAATACCGTTACAGCGACGCGCTCGCGACGCCGAATACGTTGGTGGTGAGCGTATCGCAATCCGGCGAGACCGCCGACACGCTCGCCGCGCTCAAGTACGCGCAAGCGCTCGGCCATATCGACACGCTGGCGATCTGCAACGTGCCGACCAGCGCGATGATGCGGCAGACCGGCCTGCGCTTCCTGACGCGGGCCGGCCCGGAAATCGGCGTCGCGTCGACCAAGGCGTTCACGACGCAGCTCGTCGCGCTGTTCATTCTCGCCGTCACGCTCGGCCGGCTGCGCGGCTACGTCGACGATGCGCAGCTCGCGCGCTACACGATGCAGTTGCGGCGCCTGCCCTACGCGCTCGAGGATGTGCTCGGGCTCGAGCCGCAGATCGAGCGCTGGGCGGCGGAATTCTCGCAACACGAGAATGCGCTGTTTCTCGGGCGCGGGCTGCACTACCCGATCGCGCTCGAAGGTGCGCTGAAGCTGAAGGAGATTTCGTATATCCACGCAGAGGCGTATCCCGCGGGCGAGTTGAAGCACGGGCCACTGGCGCTCGTGACGCACACGATGCCCGTCGCGACGATCGCGCCGAACGATGCGCTGCTCGAAAAGCTGAAGTCGAACATGCAGGAAGTACGGGCGCGCGGCGGGCAGCTTTACGTGTTCGCCGACGCCGATACGCGGATCGACAACGGCGAAGGTGTGTCGGTACTGCGGATGCCGGATTACTACGGGTTGTTGTCGCCGATCCTGCACGTCGTGCCGTTGCAGTTGCTCGCGTATCACGCGGCGTGTTTGCGTGGCGCGGATATCGACAAGCCGAGGAATCTGGCGAAATCGGTGACGGTGGAGTGAGGGGGTTGGGTAACCCGGGGCGGACTGGTGAAGGTCTTTGAAGGATGTAGCTGGCCCGCCCTACACGATTCGAACGTGTGACCTACGGCTTAGAAGGCCGTTGCTCTATCCAACTGAGCTAAGGGCGGTCGGGGAGAAAGACACGGCCAACACGGGCCGCATTTGACGCAAGGCTTCGATCGACAGCAGAACCACCCAACTCGAAGCCCAGAAGCAAAACGGGCCCGGCATGAAGCCGAGCCCGAAATTATACCCGATCATCGCGTCACATCACGCGAGATGGGCCACCGCAGCATCAAACCGGCTGCGGATGCAGCATGAACCAGCCGAGGCAGAACACACCGGCGATCACGCAATACACGCCGAACGAAGCCAGCCGGCCACGCCCTTCGAAATAGCGCATCAGGAACCGCACGCTCAGGTACGCGGCGATCGCCGTCAACACGCCGCCGAGCAGCGCATCGGCGAGCTGGTCGCGCGCATGGAACAGCTTCGGCAGCTCAAGCACACCCGCTGCGAAAATGATCGGCGTACCGAGCAGGAACGAGAATTCCGCGGCCTTCTCCGCCGTCAGGCCAGCCGCATTACCGGCGATCATCGTCAGCCCGCTGCGCGAGAAGCCCGGGATCAGCGCGCCGATCTGCGCGAGGCCCACGAAGAACGCCTGCTTGAACGTCATCTTCTCCGGCGCCTGATGCGCGCGGCTGCGCTGAATGCGATCGCCGAGCCACAGCAGCACGCCGTTCACGATCAGCGCGATCGCGACGATCCGCAGGTCGTGGAACACGCGCTCAATGCGCTTCTCGAGGAGCAGCCCGACGATGCCGGTCGGGATCGTACCGATGATGAGCGCCCACATCAGGTGCCCGTCGTCGTTCTTGCGGCCGCCGAGCTGCGCGAAGAAGCCGCTGATCAGCGCGATCCAGCGCGCGCGGAAGTACCACAGCAGCGCCAGCGCGGTGCCGAGGTGCAGCGCGACGAGGAACGGCAGCAGTTGCGGTGCGTGCTTGTCGATGTGCATGCCGAACAGCGCCGGCACAAGCAGTGTATGGCCAAGGCTGCTGACGGGGAAGAGTTCGGTGACGCCCTGCAGGACGCTCAGGAATACCAGAAACCAGAGACTCACGCGTCGGTCCTTATAGTGAAGATTGAGCGGGAAGAAAAGCGGACGACGCGATGCGCGTCCGAAAAAACGCGCCCCGATTATGCCGAGCCCGGATTACTGCGCCAAGGCATTTGGCTGGATATTGCGGCAATGCACACAAACGCTTGCAATTTGTAAGCACTCAGAAAGCAAAAAGCCCGCCATTTGCATGGCGGGCCTTTCGACTTCGGCAGGAATTGCCGTCAGCGGCCGAGCTGATAGAAAAATAATACCGTGCTGCCGGTAAACATGCCAAACAGTGCGATACCCATTGCCATTGCCAGATCCATGGCCCCCTCCACGAAGTGTCATGACCCGGCAACCTCACCGGTTTAGAGGCATTATCCCGACCGTTGACAGTCTTAAAAACTCGCGATTTCCCGAGAAGGGTTTTCCCCGAGCCGCCACGGCCCGATAATGGAGCGCGCCGTTCCCGTCCACCCGCCCAACCCGATTCGCCATGCCGACCTTCCAGCAACACGACATTCACGAACTTCACGCCGGCCCGTCGCTCGTCCGGGTCGCCCCGCAATTCGGCGGGCGCCTGCTGTCATGGCATGTCGACGGCGAACCGGTGATCTTCTGGCCGGAAACGGCCGACTGGAGCAACCTCGCGCGCGTGCGCGGCGGCAACCCGCTGCTGTTCCCGTTCCTTGGCCGTCACCGCGTCGACGGCGAACTCGGCCGCTGGCGCGACGCCGCCGGCGTGGTGCGCGACCTGCCGATGCACGGCTTCGCGCGCGACCTTCCGTTCGCCGCGCAACCGTCGGCCGATGGCACCGCGCTGTCGATGACGCTCGACGCGACGGATGCGCTACGCGCAAGCTACCCGTTCGACTTCCGGTTCGAAACGACCTATCGGCTGGCCGACTCGCACACGCTCGAAGTCGCACTGACGACGACCAATCGCGGCGACACGCCGCTGCCCTATTACGCCGGCCACCATTTCTATTTCGCGCTGCCGCACGGCGAACGCGCCGAAACCACGCTCGAACTGCCGCCGACGCATCGTTGCGCGCAGCAGGCGGACGGTTCGATCAGCACGCCCGAACCGGGCGAAGCCCGCTATCAGCTCGACAACCCGGACATCCTCGACCGCTTCCACTGCCTCGACGGCGTGCCAGGCACGCCGGTGCGCATCGTGATGCCGGGCCGCCGCCGCACGATCGAGATCGCGCTCGACGTGCCGGGCTCGATCCCGTGGTACGCGGTCACGACCTGGACCGAAAAACCGGATTCGGACTTCTATTGCGTCGAACCGTGGCTCGGCCTGCCGGACGCGATCCACAACGGCCTCGGGCTGCGCACGCTTGCGCCGGGCGCGACCGAAACCGCCACGCTGCGGATTCGCGTCCTCCCGCTCGCCGGCTGATACGCCCGGCCGACACGTCAATTCGCGGCGCGCCGAACCGGCGCGCGACGGCCCCGGCAACGGCCCAAACTGCGGTGTGCGGGTCGAACCCGTTAAAATCGGACGTTTTGTGTTACCTGCCGCGTCATGAGCGGCAGGGTTTTGCGAGGTTCAATGTTCGGAACAACAACGAAGCGACTCTTCGCAGCCGCCTGCGCCGCCCTGCTGGTCGCGTGCGGCTCCGCGCCTGTCGGCCCCGGGTTCTATCGCGTCGAGCGCGGCGATACGCTCTACAAGATCGCGCGCGACAACCGCACGTCGGTATCGAACGTCGTGCGCTGGAACCAGATGACGAACCCCGATGCGATCGAAGTCGGCCAGGTGCTGCGCGTCGTGCCGCCGCCCGGCACGACCACCGCATCGACGCCGTCGACGACCGGTACCGGCAGTGCCGGCCGGGCGCGCCCCGCGCCTTCCGCACCGGTTGAATCGGCCGTCAAGCCGGCGACGAGCATCGCGCTGATCTGGCCGGCAGCGGGCAACGTGGTCCGCACGTTCGACGGCTCGAAATCGAAGGGCGTCGACATCGCGAACTCGCCGGGCACGCCGGTGGTCGCGGCCGCGCCGGGGGTGGTGGTTTATGCGGGTAACGGGCTGCGCGGCTACGGCAACCTGATCATCCTCAAGCACAACGCCGATTACCTGACCGCCTACGCACACAACCGCGCGCTGCTGGTGAAGGAAGGCCAGTCGGTCACGCAGGGGCAGTCGATCGCCGAGATGGGCAACAGCGACAGCGATCGCGTCGCGCTGCATTTCGAGTTGCGCTACGGCGGCCGGTCGATCGACCCGTCACGCTACCTGCCGGCGCGCTGAGCGCCCGATGGACGACACGCGATGCCGGCGCGCATCGCGTGCCGTCGCGGTGAAAATCGGGAAAGGTGATGTCAGCGCTTGCGCAGACGTCCGGTGAAACGGCCGGACAACGGATCGATGTGACGGGCAAACGCTACCAGTACACCGATTCCGATCAGGCTGAACCCCGCAGCTATCAAAAGCAAATCCAAGGTCACACACTGATTTTTTCGTGATCTTATGCGTCATTGCGGAATCGTGCACTGAGCCGAGGCGATTGGACGAGTACGAAGATTCCCTACCCTCATACGCCATTGTGGATTCGTCTGCGTGAAATCCTGATGTAAGCCGTTCGTCCGACACCACGTTCGCCCCCAGGAGACACCTCGATGCTGCCCGCCGCCGACCGCTACGACGACCTGCTCTCCCGCTTCGCGTGGGACGTTCCGGCGCGCTACAACATCGGCGTGGACGTCTGCGACAAATGGGCCGACGGCAGCGGACGCCTCGCGCTGATCCACGAAACGGCGCAAGGCGACGTTTTTCGGATCACGTTCGACGACCTGAGGAATGCTTCTAACCGGCTCGCGAACAGCTTCGTGCGCGCCGGCCTGCAGCGCGGCGACCGCATCGGCATCTTTCTCGCCCAGGGCCCCGAAACGGCCGTCGCCCACCTCGCCGCCTACAAGCTCGGCGCGATCGCGGTGCCGCTCTTCACGTTGTTCGGTGTCGATGCGCTCGAATACCGGCTCGCGAACAGCGAAGCGGCTGCGCTCGTCACCGACGCCGCCGGCTACGCGAAAATCGCACCGCTGCGCGCGCAGCTGCCGGCACTGCAAACCGTCTACTGCATCGGCGACGATGCCCCTGACGCGCCGGGTATGCTGCGCTACGACGCCGCGCTCGCAGCCGAGATGCCCGACTTCGTGCCGGCCGATACGGCCGCCGACGATCCCGCGGTCATCATCTATACGTCCGGCACGACGGGCAAACCGAAAGGCGCACTGCACGCGCATCGCGTGTTGCTCGGCCACCTGCCGGGCGTCGAGATGTCGCAGCAGTGCTTCCCGCGCGACGCACGTCTGTTCTGGACGCCAGCCGACTGGGCATGGATCGGCGGCCTGCTCGACGTGCTGCTGCCGTCATGGCATCACGGCGTGCCCGTGCTCGCCCGCCGCTTCGAGAAATTCGACGGCGACGCGGCGTTCGCGCTGATGGCCCGCCACGGCGTCACGCACGCGTTCCTGCCGCCCACCGCGCTGAAGCTGATGCGCACCGTCCCGGCACCGCGCGAACGCTACGCGCTGTCGCTAAAGTCGGTCGCGAGCGGCGGAGAGTCGCTCGGCACCGAACTGACGGCCTGGGGGCGCGACGCGCTCGGCGTGACGATCAACGAGTTCTACGGGCAGACCGAGTGCAACATGGTGCTGTCGTCGTGTGCGGCATTGTTCGATGCGCAGCCCGGCGCAATCGGCAAGGCGGTGCCCGGCCATGCGGTCGCGATCGTCGACGCGGACGGCACGCCACTGCCGCCCGGCGTCGAAGGGCGCATCGCGGTGCGCCGCCCCGACCCGGTGATGTTCCTCGAATACTGGCGCAATGCCGACGCGACGCGCGACAAGTTCGCGGGCGACTACCTGCTCACCGGCGATACGGGTGTGATCGACGCTGACGGCTTCGTGCGCTTCGTCGGCCGCGACGACGACGTGATCACGAGCGCCGGCTACCGGATCGGCCCAGGCCCGATCGAGGACTGTCTGCTCACGCATCCGGCGGTGCGGATGGCGGCCGTCGTCGGCGTGCCCGATGCAACGCGTACCGAGATCGTCAAGGCATTCGTCGTGCTGAATCCCGGCCACACCGGCGACGATACGCTCGTGCAGGCGCTACAGGCGCACGTGCGCACGCGCCTCGCGGCGCACGAGTATCCGCGCGCGATCGCGTTCGTCGACAGCCTGCCGATGACCGCGACCGGCAAGATCGTGCGCCGCGCGCTGCGCGACGCGTAGGCCGGCGCCACCCGCGCCGCCCGCCCGGCCGGATGGTTTATAGTGGCGCCACCACGCAGTCTTTCCAAGAAAACGATGTCCTCTGATCACCACTCCGACGCGAGCGCGTCGCATAGCCCGCTCTACGCCAAACTCCTCGGCGAAACCGCCAAGATCGACTGGTGCGATCTCGAACGCTTCTTCGCGCAGGGCAAGCTGCTGTCCGTCGCGCGCGACCTCGATCTCGTCAGCGTCGCGGAAGCGGTTGCCGGCGACGATGCCGAGCAGGTCACGCGCTGGCTGTCGGCAGGCCTCGTCGCGCGCATGCCGGCCGAAACCGCCGCCGATTACGCGGCGCGCAACCCGGAGCTGTGGGCGGTCGTCGTATCGCCGTGGGTCTGTGTGCAGGAACGCGCCTGACGCGTCCGACATGTCCGAATCCGCGTTACCGCACGGGGCCGGCACGGCCGCCGTCACCCACCGGCGCGTCCTCGCGCTCGCATTCCCGATCGTCCTCGCAAACCTGACCCAGCCGATCCTCGGTGCGGTCGACACGGCCGTCGCCGGCCACCTCGACGGCGCGCAGTATCTCGGCGGCGTCGCGCTCGGCGGGTTGTTCTTCAATTTCGTGTTCTGGGGGTTCGGTTTCCTGCGGATGGGGACGACCGGCCTCGTCGCGCAGGCGCACGGTGCCGGCGACGCCGCCGGGATCCGCCTGAACCTGCTGCGCGCGTTGATCGTCGCGTTCGCGCTCGGCGCCGCGGTGCTGGCGCTGCAGGTGCCGCTGCTGTCATTTGCGCTGTCCGCGCTCGGCGGTAGCGATGCCGTCCGCGCAACGGCGCTTGCCTACAGCCACGCGCGGATCTGGAGCGCGCCGTTCGCGCTCGCGAACTACGTCGTGCTCGGCTACCTGCTCGGTATGCAGCGCGTGCGGCTCGCGCTCGTGGCGCAGGTGTTCATCAATGCGGTGAACATCGGTGCCGTGCTGCTTTTTGTGTATGGCTTCGGCTGGGGCATTGCCGGCATCGGCGCCGCGACGGCCACCGCAGACGCATGCGGTTTCGCGCTCGGCGCATGGATGCTGTGGCGGCTGCGGCCGCGCGGCCTTGCGCCGATCGCGGTACGTGCGCTCGCCGATCGCGTCGCGCTCAAGCGGCTGATCGTGCTCAACCGCGACATCTTCCTGCGCACGCTGTGCCTGCTCGGCGCATTCGGCTGGTTCGCGCACCTCGGTGCGAAACAGGGCGATGCGACGCTCGCGGCAAACGCGCTGCTGCTGAATTTCCAGACCTTCATGGCATACGGCCTCGACGGCTTCGCGCATGCGGCCGAAGCGCTCGTCGGCGCGGCGGCCGGCGCGCGCGACCGCCGCGCGTTCCGGCAGGCCGTGCGCGTCACGCTGTTCTGGTCGGCGCTCGGCGCGCTGCTGTTCGCGCTCGTGTACTGGGCCGCCGGCGGCTGGATCGTCGCGCGGCTGACCGACCAGGCCGAGATCCGCGAAGTGGCGCTGCGCTACCTGCCGTGGGCCGCGATTTCGCCGATCGTATCGGTCTGGGGCTTCCTGCTCGACGGCGTCTTCATCGGCGCCACGCAGACGCAATCGCTAATGCGTGCGATGGTCGCGTCGTTCTCGATCTTCGTCGTGGCCACGCTCGCCGCCGTCGGCACGTTCGGCAATCACGGCCTCTGGTTCGCGCTGCTGCTGTTCATGGCCGCGCGCGGCGCGACGCTGGCGCGCTATCTGCCGGGGCTGTTGCGGCACATCGGCACCGACGCGCCCGCGGCCCGCGCCTGACGGCGGGCCGTAGCGGCCGTTACTGCGCGGGTTTCGGCGGTGGCGCGTCGAGCATCGACGGCGGCGTCATGTCGGTCGGCACGCCGTGATAGTCGGCCGGATCTTCCGGCGGATGGCCGCGACGGGCCTGATGCGGATCGCTGGTACAGCCGGCGAGGAAAGATGCGGCCAGCACGGCCAGCATGAAACGGTTCATCGGGTATGGCTCCGGAAATCGGCGCGCCCATCGCACGCCGGAACCGCGCCGAGTCTAGCGGAAATCCCGTTTCGGAGTCGCGCCGCGCATGTCCTACTATGTACGCATGGCGCTGTGCCGTGGAAAGGAGGCTGCCATGTCGTCTGAAGAAATTGCCGGCCTGATCGGCCTGTTCATCGGTCTGATGGTGCTCGTCGCCCTGTCGTTCTTCGAGTCGCGCGAATACAAACGCAGCCATGGCGGCGAAGGGATGATCCATCACTGGATGGCCGAACACCACCTGCTCGACTGGCGGCGCAAGCACTAAGCGCGCCGCTGCCGTCCGGCCCGCCTCCGGGCCGCTCACGAACGTGCCGTCCCGCGGCACGCCGGTGATCGCGTATCGCCGAAATTAACAGGGCCAAATTCACACGCGCTGGTCAGAAGGACGAACGCCGTCGCGCGGCGCATGCCACGCGACGGCGTTCGCTTGCGCGCGCCCGGACGGGCGCAACGCGGTTCAGACGGCTCAGCCCAGGAAGTGGCGGGCGTAGCGCGCGTTGATGTCGGACAGGCGGAACAGCGTCAGGAAATCCGCGCAGTTGAAGTCGGGATCCCAGGCCGGCGCACCGCAGATCTTCGCGCCGAGGCGCAGGTAACCCTTGATCAGCGGCGGCGGCGCCACGACGGTGCCCGTCTGCAGTTCGTCGACCGGCAGGGCCGTGTGCGGGAACGCGCGATATTCGGGCGCCGTCAGCGAGCCTGCCGACAGCGACTGGTACAGGTTCGCCGCATAGTGGCCGCCGTCGGCCATCGACACGCTCGCGCAGCCGAGCATCGTCTCGTAGCCGTTCTGCATCATGTAAGCGCCAAGGCCGCCCCACAGCGCCATGATGACGGCGCCGCTGCGGTAGTCGCTGTGCACGCACGAGCGGCCGACCTCGACCATCTTGCCGCGCAGGTGAGTCAGGCGCGACAGGTCGAATTCGCCTTCGGCGTACAGACGGCCGACACGCGCCGCCTGGTGCGGCGGCAGCACGCGGTACGTGCCGACGACCTTCAGGGTGTCGAGATCGCGCACCAGCAGGTGGTCGCAGTATGCGTCGAACGGATCGACGTCGAGACCGGAGGGGCCGCTGACCTGCGCGCCCATCTCTTCGGCGAACACGCTGTAACGCAGGCGCTGGGCTTCGCGCAATTCGTCTTCCGTACGCGCCCACGCGGCGCGCAGGCGATACTCCGATGTGACGGTTTCAGCAGCACGCGGCAGGTGGCGCCGCGACGTGTCGAGGGGCAGCGAGGCAAAAGGGAGCGTAGGCGTCGGCAGTTCTCGCATTAGGCTTTCCTGATCGTAAGGAATAGGACGACATGCCCGCCAATGTAGTAATCGGCCGTGACCGTTATGTGGCACGACCGTGTCCTTTCAATGACGTGTCGCCGAATTGACTTTAGCAGAAAGCTTGCAGAACCGTATGATGAATCCCCTCAAAGCCCTTCTGGCGGGCCTCACACCAGGTCGGGCGTCAATACCGCCCGCAGCACGGCCTGCCGGCTGCCGTCACGCGTGCGGCTCGCGAGCCACACGATTCCGCCCTTCTTGACGCTCCAGCTGTCATCGTCGCCGGCGATCAGCTGGGCGGCGACGCTGCCGAGCGTCGGCTGGTGCCCGACGATCACGACCGTCGGCGCAATGCCTTCCGGCCAGCCGGCCGCCGTCAGCACGTCGTCGACGCTGCCGCCCGGCGCCAGCGCGTCGACCGTCCGGTACTGGTCGGTCAGCGCCTCGACGGTCTGCACGGTGCGGGCCGCCGGGCTCGCGAGGATCACGGCGTTCGTCTCGAGGCGGCCACGCAGCCATTTGGCCATCGCCTGCGCGTCCTTGCGGCCCCGCACGGTCAACTGGCGCGCGAGATCGCTCGTCGCGTAGTCTTCCGCTTCGGCGTGGCGCCACAGGATCAGGTTCATCATGATGTTCTCCTTGCTTCGGCGAGCGCCCCGCGCCCTTGCGTCCGGGCCCGCCGATTACGGTGCGAATTGTCGCAAATTGCGACCGGTTCACCGCCGCGGCATTTGCCCGCATATAGGGATTGACCGGATCGGACATTCAACGATACAATCTTTGGCTCGTCGGAGCGTAGCGCAGCCTGGTAGCGCATCTGATTTGGGATCAGAGGGTCGTAGGTTCGAATCCTATCGCTCCGACCAAAGGAATCAAGGGGTTACGGTTAAACACCGTAGCCCCTTTTCCGTTTCTGGGCCCGTTGAGTGTCGGCCGGGATTCCCGGCTCGCAGCGCCTTAGTTCATTGTAGGGATCAATTGGGGCAGCGACGCTACAACGATCCACGCAGCTCCCCGGCGACCATTTTTCGACAGTCAGCACAAAGCAAACGGCTGACGGCCTTTCGCTTTCAGTGCAGGAAGACTGGCTGGAAATGATTGAGCGGCCGCCTGGCCGGCCCGTCGGGTTGTCGATGGATGCGGAGCAACGAGCCGCCCGCGGCCCGCATACGGCACTTGCAGGAACACGCGATAATGCGCGTGGACAACCTGCATCCGCGCATGACAAACAACATTCTCAAAACCGCCCTCTGCGCATCGGTGCTCGCGCTGGCGACTGCCGGCACCGCGTCGGCCAAAGCGCTCGACGACGCACTCGACTGCCACTCGACCGGCCACAAATTCGTCGCACCGCTGCTCGCCGCCGGCGACATCCAGTCGGAACCGATGCACGTCGAATCGAACTCGGTCAACGCATTCCGCACGAGCCACGCGCTGACGGCGTACGGCTTCGGCGTGTATGTCGTACTCGGATACCAGGCGAACGATCCGATCTTCCGCCCGGGCGACGGCACGCCGATCGGCGACTGGGCCTACGGCGTCGTGGTACGCGGCACGAAGAGTTCGGTGGAGGAAGCCGTGCGCAAGGCCGGCAGCGACGCGACCGTCAAGCAGGCGTTTCCGTTCCTGACAGCGATCGTCTGTTCGTCGGACTGAGGGGCCGTCAGGGCGATCATGCCGCGCTCATGAGGGGCACCAAAGCCATCCTGCTGCCCGGCCCCTCCCAGCCCCGCCATCAACCTTTTACGCGCCGGTATACACCACGCGATACGGGATACCGACCTTCTCCCACTCGGCCGCCTCCTGGCTGAGGCTGTAGTCGGTCAGCGGGTTCTGCTCGACCCACGCGCTCGGCAGGCGCACTTCATACCCGCCCTTCTTCATCTGCGAAACGGAAATGTCGGGCAGCCCGGCATCGGTTCGGCGCCGGCACAGCAGCGCCGCGAGCCGCAGGCAGAACAGCAGCGGCCATTCGACCTCGCGCGCCTGCGACAGCTTCCCGAGCTTGCCCGCGTGACCGAGCACGAGCGCTGCGAGGCGCGCCTGGTCCGTGCGTGAAAAACCGGGCATGTCCGCGTTGCTCGCGATATAGGCCGAATGCTTGTGATACGCGCTGTGCGAGATCGACAGGCCGATCTCGTGCAACGCAGCCGCCCAGCCGAGGAACATCCGCCCCTCCTCGCGCGCTTCTTCGTCTGCCTCTTCCAGTTCGTCGTAGAAACGCCCCGCCAGCGCGCCGATCCGCTCGGCCTGCGCACGATCGACACCGTAGCGGCGCGTGAAGCCCTCGACGGTCACCGCGCGCATGTCCTCGTGCTGCGTCCGGCCCAGCAGGTCGTACAGCACACCGAGGCGCAACGCGCCGTCGGTCGTATCGACGTAGTCGACACCGAGCTCCTCGAACACCGCGAGCATGATCGCGAGGCCGCCCGCGAGCACCGGCACGCGGTCGGGCTTCAGCGCGATCAGCTTCAGCCGGTTGACGTTCTCCGACTTGATCAGCGCACGCTTCAAGCGCTCAAGGCCGCCGCGCGAAATGCCGTGCGTGATGCCCGGATCGTTGAAGCCGTTCGCCTCGACGAGCTCCGCGAGCGCACGCGCGGTGCCGGACGAACCGATCGCCTGGTCCCACCCGGCCTTCTTGTACTCGCTCGAAATGATCTGGATCTCGCGCTTGGCCGCGAGTTCGGCCTGCCGCATCGTGTATTCGTCGACGTTGCCGGCGGGGAAGAAGGTGCGGCTGTGGCTCACGCAACCGATATAGAGGCTCTCCATCACGATCGGCGTGTAGTGCGAGCCGATGATGAATTCGGTGGAGCCGCCGCCGATGTCGACGACGAGCCGCTTGCCGGCGCTCGCCGGCACCGAGTGCGCGGCGCCCGCGTAGATCAGACGTGCCTCTTCACGGCCTGCAATCACTTCGATCGGGAATCCGAGCGCCGCTTCGGCCTCGCCGAGAAATTCGCCCGCGTTCTTCGCGACACGCAGCGTGTTGGTCGCTACCGCGCGCACATGATCGGGATGGAAATCGCGCAGGCGCTCGCCGAACCGCTTGAGCGCCTCCCAGCCACGCTCCTGCGACGCGCGATCGAGCATCTTGTCGCTCGACAGGCCCGCGGCCAGCCGGACGGGCTCGCGCAGCGCGTCGACGGGATAGATCTGGCTGCCCGCCGGCGTTTCCTCGACACGCCCGACGATCAGCCGGAAGCTGTTCGAGCCGAGATCCACGGCAGCCAGCAAGTGGGGGGTTGTAACCATCGAATGGGGCTCCGTGCGCGTTCGCCCGCGGCGGCCGGTCGGCACAACCCTGGGCGATCAATCAAAGGCGACATTTTAAGCGTGGAACGCTTGCCATTGCCACGCTTCACGGGCATGCATACTGCTCGATTGCATATAGCCGAAACATTTATGAGACGAAACGGTTACAGCGTAGAATTTCCCGATATAAATACACTACTGTCATCAGCACGTCATCGTACCGTGAGAGTTTCCGAGCGTCCTTTCGAATCATCGCCCGAATCACCCCCTACCCTGCCGATGTCCGTCCGTTATCCGCTTCTCAATCGTGAACTCGGCATCCTCGGTTTCAACGAGCGCGTGCTGGCCCAGGCAGCCGATCCTCAAGTCCCGTTGCTCGAGCGCCTCCGCTTCATCTGCATCACCAGCAGCAACCTCGACGAATTCTTCGAAGTCCGGATGGCCGGCCTGCAGGAGCAGATCCGCGACAACCCCGGCGCACTGACGCCCGACGGCATGTCGTTACAGCATGCTTACGACCTCGTCGTCGAACGCGCGCAGCGGCTCGTCCATCGACAGTACACGATGCTGCACGAAACCGTACTGCCCGCGCTCGAACAGGAAGGCATCTACTTCCATGCGAGCGACACGTGGAACGACGAGCAGATGCAGTGGGCGCGGCACTACTTCCTCGACGAGCTGCTGCCCGTGCTGACGCCGATCGGCCTCGATCCTGCCCATCCGTTCCCGCGCGTGCTGAACAAGAGCCTGAACTTCGTCGTCGAGCTCGAAGGCCGCGACGCATTCGGCCGCCAGGCCGTAATGGGTATCGTGCAGGCGCCGCGCGCGCTGCCGCGCGTCGTGCGCATGCCGCACGCGCTGTCGGGCTTCGAGCACGGCTTCGTGCTGCTGAGCTCGTTCATGCAGCGCTTCGTCGGCGAACTCTTCCCGCAACTCGTCGTGAAGAGCTGCAATCAGTTCCGCATCACGCGCAACAGCGAGCTGTTCGTCGACGAGGACGAAATCACGAACCTGCGCGTCGCGCTGCAGGGCGAACTGCCCGCGCGTCACCTCGGCAATGCAGTGCGCCTCGAGGTGTCGGCCGACACGCCGCCGCACATCGTGCGCCGCCTGCTCGAGGAAAGCGAACTCGGCGAGAAGGACTGCTACCGCGTGTCCGGATCGGTGAACCTCGTGCGGCTGATGCAGATTCCCGATCTCGTCGACCGCCCCGACCTGAAGTTCACGCCGTTCACCGCGTCGACCCCGGCCGCGATCACGAACGCGCCGACGATGTTCGACGCGATCGACAACGGCGACATCCTGCTGCACCACCCGTACGAGAGCTTCCAGCCGGTGCTCGAACTGCTGCAGCAGGCCGCGAAGGATCCGAGCGTCGTCGCGATCAAGCAGACGATCTACCGCACCGGCACCGATTCGCCGCTGATGGACGCGCTGATGGAAGCCGCGCGCAACGGCAAGGAAGTGACCGTCGTCGTCGAACTGCTCGCGCGCTTCGACGAGGAAACCAACATCAACTGGGCGTCGCAGCTCGAAGCGGTCGGCGCGCATGTCGTGTACGGCGTGGTCGGCCACAAGTGCCACGCGAAGATGATGCTGATCGTGCGGCGCGTCGTGCAGGCCGGCAAGGCTTCGCTGCGCCGCTACGTGCACCTCGGCACCGGCAACTATCACCCGCGCACCGCACGCCTCTACACCGACTTCGGGTTGATGACAGCCGACCAGAAGATCTGCGAGGACGTCCATCACGTGTTCCAGCAACTGACCGGCATCGGCGGCGAACTCACGCTGCACGAGCTGTGGCAGTCGCCCTTCACGCTGCACCCGCGCATCATCGACGCGATCCGCACGGAGATCGACAACGCGCGTGCCGGCAAGCGTGCGCGCGTCGTCGCAAAGATGAACGCGCTGCTGGAGCCGACGGTGATCGCCGCGCTGTACGAAGCGTCGCAGGCCGGCGTCAAGGTCGACCTGATCGTGCGCGGTGTCTGCGCGCTGAAGCCCGGCGTGCCGGGGCTGTCGGAAAACATCACCGTGCGCTCGATCGTCGGCCGCTTCCTCGAGCACCACCGGATCTACTATTTCCACGCGAACGGCGCCGAGGACGTCTATCTGTCCAGCGCCGACTGGATGGACCGCAACCTGTTCCGCCGCGTCGAAGTCGCGTTCCCGATCCGCGATCGCAAGCTCAAGCGGCGCGTGATCGCCGAAGGCCTGTCGGTGTGCCTCGGCGACAACCAGTCGGCATGGCAGATGCACAGCGACGGCCACTACCGCCGGCGCCGTGCCGGCAAGACGATTCGCAACGCGCAACTCGGGTTGCTCGCGAAGTTCTGCTCCTGAACCGGCAGTGCGGCTCAAGCCGCGCGTCGCGTCGCCAACAAAAAAGCGCAGCCCGCGGGCTGCGCTTTTTTGTTGCGGATCCGGCATGCCACCGCTCGCCGAACGAGCGACGGATGCCGCTACGCGATCATGCCTCGTACGTCGCCGGCCGGATCGCGATGATGCGCGAGCCCGGGAACCGTGCGGTAAACGTGCTGCCGCGCCCTTCCTCGCTCTGCACATACAGGTGCGCGTCGTGCCGCTGCAGCACGTGCTTGACGATCGCAAGCCCGAGCCCCGTGCCGCCCGTATCGCGCGAACGGCTGCGGTCGACGCGGTAGAAGCGCTCGGTGAGCCGCGGCAGGTCGGCGGCCGGAATCCCGAAGCCGCTGTCCGTGACGGAAAACACGCCCTGCGCGCCTTCGCGCCGCCACGTCACGACGATCTTGCCGCCTTCCGGCGTATAGCGGATCGCATTGGTGACCAGGTTCGCGAACGCGCTGAACAGTTCCGTCTGCGCACCGGTGACACCGAGCGTCTCGTCGATCGTGAACGCGATGTCGTGATGCCCGTTCGACAGCGTCTGCGCGTCCTCCTTCAGATGGTCGAACACGGCGCGCATGTCGATCGCGCGATCGAGAGGCGGCTTGCTCTCGCCCTCCAGCTTCGCGAGCACCAGCAGGTCGGTCACGATGTGCCGCATCCGCGAGGCCTGCTGCTCCATCATCTCGAGATAGCGCGTGCGGTCTTCCTCGTTCAGCGGCAGCTCGCGCATCGTCTCGAGGAAACCCGACAGCACGGTGAGCGGCGTCTTCAATTCGTGCGACACGTTCGCGACGAAGTCGCGCCGCATCGCATCGGTCCGCTCGAGCTCGGTGATGTCCTGCGTGAGCAGCAGCTTGCGATTCTCGCCGTACGGAAACACCTGCACTTCCAGCACGTTCTGCCGCGAGTCGCCCATGCCGCGCATCACGAGCGTCTCGTCGTAATGCTGCGCGTTCAGGTAGCGAACGAACTCGGGATGGCGAACCAGGTTCGTGATGTGCTGACGCAGGTCACGCTTCGCGTCGAGGCCGAAATGGACCTCGGCGATCGCATTGCACCACTCGATCTGGTCGTGGTCGTCGAGCATCGCGACGCCGTTCGGCGACGCCTGGATTGCCTGTATGAAACGCGAATGCTGCTGCTCGACCTGCCGCACCTGAGCGTGCCACTGCTTTGCGAGCTTGTGCAGACGGTAATAGATCTCGCCCCAGATGCCCGGCGCACTCGGCACCTCGCCATAGACCGGTGCATCGAGCAGCCGCCACAGACGCTGCGTATGAAAGGTGCTGAAAAAGCCCTGCACGACCAGCATCACGACCACGAACACGAGGCCCGCGGTCGGGCCGGCGAAGACGCCGACCAATACGCCGATCAGCACGAGCAGCACGAGCGACACCAGAAAGCGCGCCCAGATGATGTTCATGATTCAGCGTCCGAAAGAATGAACGGCATGCCGTGGCACACGGCATGCGTGGATACGTTACGCGTGCTTGGCGAGCCGGTAGCCGCTGCCGCGCACGGTCTCGATCATCGCATCGCAGCCGGCCGGTTTCAAGGCCGCGCGCAATCGTTTGATGTGCACGTCGACGGTGCGCTCCTCGACGAATACGTGGTCGCCCCACACCTGGTCGAGCAGTTGCGTGCGGCTGTGCACGCGCTCCGGATGCGTCATGAAGAAATGCAGCAGGCGGAACTCGGTCGGGCCGAGATCGAGCTTGATCTCGCTGCCTTCCGCATGCGCGGCGACGCGATGCGTGGCCGGGTCGAGGCGCAGCCCGTTGATCGACACGACGTCCTCGGTCAACTGCGGTGCGCGACGGCGCAGCACGGCCTTGATCCGCGCCATCAGCTCCTTCGGCGAGAACGGCTTCGTCACGTAGTCGTCCGCGCCGATTTCGAGGCCGAGCACCTTGTCCTGCTCGTCGCCGCGTGCAGTCAGCATGATGATCGGGATGTGCTTGGTCCGTTCGTTGTTGCGCAGGTCGCGCGCGAACGCGATACCGGACTTGCCCGGCAGCATCCAGTCGAGCAGCACGAGATCGGGCAGCACGTCGCTGATCAGGTTTTGCGCCTGTTCGGCGTTGTACGCACGAATCGGGCAGTGACCGGCGTGCTGGAGATTCACCGAGATCAGTTCGGAAATCGCGGGCTCATCTTCAACGACGAGAATGTTGCTGGGCATCGGCACCTCTATTCTTCCTGTACGGAGTCGATTAACTGTTGGCTTCGCGATCGAGCGTGTCGCGCGGCTGGTGCCGCACGTCGGTGCCCTTCACGATGTAGATGATGAATTCGGCGATGTTCTTCGCGTGGTCGCCGATCCGCTCGATCGCCTTCGCGATGAACAGGTATTCGAGGCCGACCGAGATCGTGCGCGGATCTTCCTGCATGTACGACACGAGCTTGCGCACGAATGCACGGAATTCCAGGTCGATTTCCTTGTCGTCCTTGACGATCTGCGCGGCGGCCACCGTATCGAGGCGCGCAAACGCGTCGAGCGCGCGGCGCAGGATCGTCACGGCCATCTCGCCCGACACCTTGATCTCGGCGATGTTGACCGTGCGCGCAGCCGGCTCGTCGACCAGGCGGCGTACACGCTTCGCGATCTTCTCGGCCTCGTCGCCTGCGCGCTCGAGGTTCGTAATCGTTTTCGAAATCGACATCAAAAGGCGCAGGTCACGCGCGGCAGGCTGCCTCCGCGCGATGATGTTGCCGCACTCCTGGTCGATGTCGACTTCCATCGCGTTCAGGGTTTCCTCGGCCGCGATGACCTTCTCGGCCGTATCGCGATCGAATTCGTTCAGCGCGTACATCGCGCCGACGATCTGCGACTCGACGAGCCCGCCCATTTCCAGCACTTTCGACGACACGGCATTCAGGTCCGCGTCGAACTGGCTCGACAGATGTTTATCCGACATGGCTGTTGTTCTCCGTCATCAGCCGAAGCGGCCGGTGATGTAGTCTTCCGTTTCCTTGCGCACCGGCTTGATGAAGATCTTTTCGGTCTCGCCGAATTCGATCAGCTCGCCCAGGTACATGTAGGCCGTGAAATCCGAGCAGCGTGCGGCCTGCTGCATGTTGTGCGTGACGATCACGACCGTGTAGTCGCTCTTCAGCTCCGCGATCAGCTCTTCGATGCGGCCCGTCGAGATCGGGTCGAGTGCCGAGCACGGTTCGTCGAGCAGCAGCACTTCCGGACGGATCGCGATGCCGCGCGCGATGCACAGACGCTGCTGCTGGCCGCCCGAGAGGCCGTAGCCGCTCTGGTTCAGCTTGTCCTTCACTTCGTTCCACAGCGCCGCCTTCGTCAGCGCCCACTCGACGCGATCGTCCATTTCCGAACGCGTGAGCTTTTCGAACATCTTCACGCCGAACGCGATGTTGTCATAGATCGACATCGGGAACGGGGTCGGCTTCTGGAACACCATGCCGATACGCGCGCGCAGCAGCGAGATGTCGCGCTTCGTCGTCAGCAGGTTCTCGCCGTCCATCAGGATTTCGCCTTCGGCGCGCTGCTCCGGATAGAGCGCGAACATCTTGTTGAACGTGCGCAGCAGCGTCGACTTGCCGCAACCCGACGGACCGATGAACGCCGTCACCTTCCCTTCGGGAATGCTCAGGTTGATGTTCTTCAGCGCATGGAACTTGTTGTAGAAGAAGTTGAGGTTGTTGACCTCGATCTTCGCGTTCAGCGGCGCCAGCGGACGGCCATGCGCCGCATCTTGCGTGCCGGCGGGCGCAGCAGTGCGCTCGACGGGATTCAGGTGGCTTTCTGCCATATTCATCGGATTGCTCCGCCGTTACTTTTTCGAGAAGATCGAGCGCGCCAGGATGTTGAGTCCGAGCACCCCGAGCGTAATCAGGAACACGCCCGCCCATGCGAGCGACTGCCATTCCGCGAACGGGCTCATCGCGAACTTGTAGATCGTGACGGGCAGGTTCGCCATCGGCTGGCTCATGTCCCACGAGAAGAACTGGTTCGACAGCGCGGTGAACAGCAGCGGCGCCGTTTCGCCGGCGATCCGCGCGATGGCGAGCAGCACGCCCGTCACGATCCCGCCGGCCGACGCGCGCAGCGTGATCTTCAGCACCATGCGCCACTTCGGCGTACCGAGCGCGAAGGCCGCTTCACGCAGCGCGTTCGGCACGAGCTTCAGCATGTTCTCGGTCGTGCGGATCACGATCGGAATCTGCAGCAGGGCGAGCGCGATCACGCCGGCCCAGCCCGAGAAGCGCCCCGACTTCGCGACGACGATCGCATACACGAACAGGCCGATGACGATCGACGGCGCGGACAGCAGGATGTCGTTGATGAAACGGATCGTGCTCGCCAGCAGGTTCTTCTGGCCGTATTCGGCGAGGTAGACGCCCGCGAGGATGCCGATCGGCGTGCCGACCAGCGTGCCGAAACCGCACAGCAGCAGGCTGCCGACGATCGCGTTCGCGAGACCGCCGCCTTCCGTGTTCGGTGCCGGCGTCGATTCCGTGAACAGTTGCAGCGACAGGCCGCTCACGCCGAGATGCACCGTCGTGTAGAGAATCCACACGAGCCACAGCAGGCCAAAGGCCATCGCGCCGAGCGACGCAGCCAGCGCGATCGCGTTGACGGCCTTGCGCTTGCGCTGCAGGCGATTGCGCATCGCGTCGAGCACGGCGCCGTCCGGCCCCGGGAAATTCATGATGGGCTCGCTCATTTCTTGCCCTCTCCCTTCTCGAGACGAAGCAGCAGCAGTTTGGAGATGGACAGCACGATGAACGTGATCACGAACAGGATCAGGCCGAGTTCCATCAGCGCGGACGTATGCAGGCCCGGTTGCGCTTCCGCGAATTCGTTTGCCAGTGCCGACGTGATGCTGTTGCCCGGTGCGAACAGCGACACGCTGTCGAGCAGGTTCGTATTGCCGATCACGAAGGTCACGGCCATCGTCTCGCCGAGCGCGCGGCCGAGGCCGAGCATCACGCCGCCGATCACGCCGGTCTTCGTATAGGGCAGCACGACCTTCCACATCACTTCCCAGGTCGTGCAGCCGATGCCGTACGCCGATTCCTTCAGCAGCACGGGCGTGACTTCGAACACGTCACGCATCACCGATGCGATGTACGGGATGATCATGATCGCGAGAATCACACCGGCTGCCAGGATGCCGATACCGATCGGCGGGCCGGCGGTAAGCGGGCCGAGAATCCACACGTCCTTGAGCAGGTGGCCGAGCGGCTTCTGGAAATATTCCGCGAAGATCGGCGCGAACACGAGCAGGCCCCACATGCCGTACACGATCGACGGAATCGCGGCGAGCAGTTCGATTGCGATCCCGAGCGGGCGGCGCAGCCAGACGGGCGACAGCTCGGTGAGGAACAGCGCGATGCCGAAGCTGACCGGCACGGCGATGACGAGCGCGATGATCGACGTCACGATCGTGCCGTAGATCGGCACGAGCGCGCCGTAGATGTCCGAGTTGGGATCCCACTCGGATTGCCACAGGAAGCCGAGGCCGAACTTCTGGATAGTCGGCATCGACGCGATGATCAGGGAAACGATGATCCCGCCGAGCAGTAGCAGGGTCACGATGGCGGCAAGCCGTGCAAGACCGCCGAATACGACATCCCCGACGCGGCTCGGCGCGCGTTGCTGCGCAACGTCGGCGGACCGTGAGGACGTATAGGAAATATCAGACATGGGTGCCTGCTTTTGATTGCCGGACGCCGTAACGCCCGGCTTTACCGCACACACTGCCCGACCTGCACGGCCGGGCAGCGAACCGCTGCAATACTTACTCGGCGGCGACCGACTTGCCCGAAGCGTCCGTCACCTTCGCCTTCCACTGCTTGCGGATTTCCACTTCGACTGCCGGCGGCAGCGAAATGTAGTCGAGGCTGTCAGCAGCCTTCTCGCCGTTCTTGAACGCCCAGCTGAAGAACTTCAGCGTTTCCGCGCCCTGCTCCGGCTTTTCCTGCTTCGCGTGCAGCAGCACGAACGTCGCGCCGACGACCGGCCATGCTTCCTTGCCCGGCTGGTTCGTCAGGATCTGGTAGAACGACTTCGACCAGTTCGCGCCAGCAGCGGCTGCCTTGAACGTTTCCGTCTTCGGCTCGACCACCGTGCCCGTCGAATTCTTCAGGGCCGTGTAGACCATGTTGTTCTTCTTCGCGTACGCCCATTCGACGTAGCCGACTGCGCCCGGCAGACGCTGCACGAAGGCTGCGACGCCGTCGTTGCCCTTGCCGCCCGTGCCCGTCGGCCAGTTGACCGTCGTGCCTTCGCCGACCTTCGACTTCCACTCGTCGTTGACCTTCGACAGGTAGTTCGTCCAGATGAAGCTCGTGCCCGAACCGTCAGCGCGGCGAACCACGGCGATGTCCGTGTCCGGCAGCTTGACCTTCGGGTTCAGCGCGGCGATCGCCGGGTCGTTCCACTTCTTGATCTTGCCGAGGTAGATGTCGCCGAGCACCGGGCCCGACAGCGTCAGTTCACCGGCCTTCACGCCCGGCACGTTGACGACCGGCACCACGCCGCCGACCACCGTCGGGAACTGGAACAGGCCTTCCTTCGCGAGCTCGTCGTCCTTCAGCGGAGCGTCCGAACCGGCAAAATCGACCGTCTTCGCGACGATCTGCTTCAGGCCGCCCGACGAACCGATACCTTGGTAGTTGACCTTCGCGCCGCCGGTCTGCTGGTAGTCAGCAGCCCATTTCGTATAGATCGGCATCGCGAACGTGCTGCCTGCGCCCGTGATGTCGGCAGCGTGAGCGGCGACGGCGAAAAGCGCGCCAGCCAGGCCGGCAATCGCGGTTTGCATCAATTTCATGAGACCTCCAGTGTGTGAGCGGATGACTACGGCACCGCGAAGGTTAGGGGCTCCTCATGACGGTAATGTGACAATCGATGAAACTGGCGTGACAGTAACATGACTGGTTGAAAGGGAGTATCGGGGCGGCGCACGCGGCGCCCGGACAGCGCCGGAACGGCGATGGCGGCAAGAATTGCCTGCCTGGAAGATGGCGTTGCGCAACGTGCAACGCCGGGGCAGCTACCCGTTACACGGGTGTGCGAGCGGATCGTAGCGCAGTGTCGGCGGCACGAGAAGCCTCGGCTCGCGGCTGGCTCGACATCAGGGGTCTGACGATTTTTCGACCCTGGAATGCGGTGGCCGACGAACCCTATAGGTAACGCAAACCTTTGCGTCTGACGAAATCGCGGCGCCCCGAAGGCGCCGCATGCCGGTTCAGCGGAAAGCCGGCGCGCGGGCGTTTGACCGCTCCGCGCCGGATCTGCGCGTCAGGTCGTCGCCGCGCGTACCGCGTCGGCGATCGTCTCCGCATGGCGGACCGCGTCGGCCGCCTGCTGCGCTTCGACCATCACACGCAACACGGGCTCCGTGCCCGATGCGCGGATCAGCACGCGGCCGCTGCCGGCGAGCGCGGTTTCGGCGGCGTCGATCGCGGCGCGAATCGACGTGCTGCCCTTCCAGTCGGCGCCCGGCTTCATCCGCACGTTGATCAGCTTCTGCGGGAACAGCGTGACGCCGTCGAGCATCTGCGCGAGGGTCTGGCCGCTGCGCTTCAGCGCAGCCAGCACGAGCAGCGCCGACACGATGCCGTCACCGGTCGAGTGGCGATCGAGCGACAGGATGTGGCCCGAACCTTCCGCGCCGAGCTGCCAGCCGTGCTCGCGCAACTGTTCGAGCACGTAGCGATCGCCGACCGCCGCACGGACGAACTTCACGCCCTCGCGCTGCAGCGCGACTTCGACCGCGAGGTTCGTCATCAGCGTGCCGACCGCGCCTTCAACCTTGCCGTCGGTCGCGATCCGGTCCTTCACGAGCACGTAGAGCAGCTCGTCACCGTTGTACAGGCGACCGGTCGCGTCGACGACCTGCAGGCGATCCGCATCGCCGTCGAGCGCGATGCCGAGATCGGCGTGGTTCGCGCGCACCGCGCGCACCAGCGCATCCGGCGCGGTCGCACCGACGCCGTCGTTGATGTTGAAGCCGTTCGGCGCGACGCCGATCGGGATCACGTCCGCGCCGAGCTCGTGGAACACGTGCGGCGCGATCTGGTACGCGGCACCATGCGCGCAGTCGATCACGAGCTTCAGCCCGCGCAGGTTGAACGCGGCCGGGAACGTGCTCTTGCAGAATTCGATGTAGCGGCCGGCCGCATCGTCAAGGCGGCGGGCCTTGCCGAGACCGTCGGACGACGCGCATTCGAGCGGCTTGTCGAGCCACGCTTCGATCGCGGCTTCGGTGTCGTCCGGCAGCTTGTTGCCGTCAGCGGAGAAAAACTTGATCCCGTTGTCGTGATACGGGTTGTGCGATGCACTGATCACGACGCCCGCCGACAAGCGCAGCGTGCGCGTCAGGTACGCGACGCCCGGCGTCGGCATCGGGCCGGCCAGCATCACGTCGACGCCGGCCGCCGAGAACCCGGCCTCGAGCGCGGCTTCGAGCATGTAGCCCGACACGCGGGTGTCCTTGCCGATCAGCACGGTCGGACGCGAGCCTGCCGCGACCTCGGCCGAACTGGCCAGTACCTTGCCGGCCGCGTAGCCGAGACGCAACACGAAATCCGGCGTGATGGGTGCGTCGCCCACCGTGCCGCGAATGCCGTCCGTGCCGAAATATCGACGTCCCATGGGGTCCTTCCTCCTTCGTTTTCTGACTTATCGTTGCCGTGCGGCTTCGCGCACGGTATTCCAGATTTTCAGCGCATCGACCGTCGCCGCGACGTCGTGCACGCGCACGATCGCCGCCCCGCGCTCGACCGCGCACAATGCAGCCGCCACGCTCGCCGCGACGCGCTCCATCGGCGGCTTGCCGCCGATCACGGCGCCGAGCATCGACTTGCGCGACATGCCCGCGAGTATCGGATACGCGCGCCCGTCGGGCCGCGCGGGTGCCGTGTCCGGCAACGCGGCCAGCAGTGCGTAGTTGTCGTCGACGATCGCCTTGCCGAACCCGAAACCGGGATCGACGCAGATCCGTTCCGGCGCAATCCCCGCATCGCGCAGCGCCTGCGCGCGCTCGGCAAGAAAATCGCGCACGTCGGTCACGACGTTGACGTAGTCGGGTTCGCCGACCTGCATCGTCTGCGGCTCACCGAGCATGTGCATCGCACACAGCCCGCAGTTGCCGTCGCGCACCGCGTCGATCGCGCCCGGCTGGCGGAACCCCCAGATGTCGTTGATCAGGTCGGCGCCTGCAGCGAGCGCCGCGCGCATCACGGCCGGCTTGTAGGTATCGATCGACAGCGGCACGTTCAGCGGCCGCAGCGCTTCGACGAGCGGAATCACGCGCGCGAGTTCCTCGTCCAGCGGCACGGGCGGTGCGCCGGGGCGCGTCGATTCGCCGCCGATATCGAGGAGGTCGACGCCTTCGGCAATCATCCGCTCGGCCTGGCGCAGCGCGTCGTCGCGCGCGAGGAAGCGGCCGCCGTCGGAGAACGAATCGGGCGTGGCGTTGAGGATGCCCATCACGAGCGGGCGTTCGAACGTCAGTTCGAAGCGGCCGCACTGGAGTGGCGCGGGAATGAATGGGGAAACAGCGGAATCGGACACGAGCAACTGGCGTGAATGAATGCAAAACGGGCCGGTGTGAAGCCACACCAGCCCGTGAACGGCGCTAAAGCGCTAGAGCGGAGATTATGCCGCCGGCGAAGCAGGTGCCGGCGCGTTGCCGGGCTTCACCTCGGCGCTGCTGCCACCACCAGACGAATCGCCGCCGACAGCCGGCGAACTCTTCGGCGAGCGCGGCGGACGGCCTTCCATGATGTCGTTGATCTGGTCGGCGTCGATCGTCTCCCACTCCATCAGCGCGGCGGTCATCGCTTCGACCTTGTCGCGGTTCTCGTCGAGCAGGCGGCGCGCAAGGCCGTACTGTTCGTCGAGCACGCGGCGGATTTCCGAATCGACCTTCTGCTGCGTCGCTTCCGAGATCGTGCGCGTGAAGCCACGGCCGAACGGCGATGCATCGTTCTCGTCGTCGACGTAGACCATCGGCCCGAGCGCGTCGGTCATGCCGAAACGGGCCACCATCGCGCGTGCCGTCTGCGTTGCCTTGTTGAAGTCGTCCGAGGCGCCGGTGCTGACGAGGTTCATGAACAGCTCTTCCGCCACCCGACCACCGAACAGGATCGCGAGGCGGTCCATCAGGTAGTCCTTCGAGTACGTTTCGTTGTCATGCTCCGGCAGCTGCCACGTGACACCCAGCGCACGGCCGCGCGGGATGATCGTGACCTTGTGCACGGGGTCGGCCTTCGGCAACAGCTTCGCGATCACCGCGTGGCCCGACTCGTGATACGCGGTCGCGCGCTTCGCTTCCTCCCGGATCACGGCCGACTTGCGTTCCGGACCCATGAAGATCTTGTCCTTCGCATCCTCGAAATCCTGCATTTCGACGATGCGCTTGCCGCGGCGTGCGGCGAACAGCGCAGCCTCGTTCACGAGGTTCGCGAGATCGGCGCCCGAGAAGCCCGGCGTGCCGCGCGCGATGACTGCCGCATCGACGTCGTTCGAGATCGGCACCTTGCGCAGGTGCACGCGCATGATCTGCTCGCGGCCGCGGATGTCCGGCAGGCCGACATAGACCTGACGGTCGAAACGGCCCGGACGCAGCAGCGCCTTGTCGAGCACGTCCGAACGGTTAGTCGCGGCGATCACGATCACGCCCGAGTTCGCCTCGAAGCCGTCCATCTCGACGAGCATCTGGTTCAGCGTCTGTTCGCGCTCGTCGTTACCGCCGCCCATGCCGGCGCCACGATGACGGCCGACCGCGTCGATTTCGTCGATGAACACGATGCACGGTGCATGCTTCTTCGCCTGCTCGAACATGTCGCGCACACGAGCCGCGCCGACGCCGACGAACATTTCGACGAAGTCCGAACCGGAGATGCTGAAGAACGGTACTTTCGCTTCACCCGCGATTGCGCGGGCCAGCAGCGTCTTGCCGGTACCCGGGGGGCCGACGAGCAGCACGCCGCGCGGAATGCGACCGCCCAGCTTCTGGAATTTCTGCGGATCACGCAGGAAGTCGACGAGCTCGGACACTTCTTCCTTCGCTTCGTCGCAGCCCGCGACGTCGGAGAAGTTCACCGCGTTGTTGTTCTCGTCGATCAGCCGCGCTCGCGATTTGCCGAACGAGAATGCGCCGCCTTTGCCGCCTCCCTGCATCTGCCGCATCATGTAGAACCAGAACACGATGATCAGGATCGTCGGCCCGAGGTAGTACAGCGCGGACATCAGCGCGTTCGGCTCGTCATCGGCCTTGCCGCTGACCTGCACGCCGTACTTCATCAGATCGCCAACCATCCAGATGTCGCCGGGCGACACGATCTGGTATTTCTGGCCATCAGCCGGAGTGACGGTGAGGTTGCGCCCCTGAACGATGACGTTCTTGACCTTGCCGTTCTTGGCGTCGTCCATGAACTGCGAATAGGACACGCCTTCCTGGACGCGGGGCTTGTCGAACTGCTTGAACACCGTAAACAGCACCAGTGCGATCACTAGCCACACCGCTGCCTTCGAGAACATATTGTTGTTCAAAGCACCACTCCTTCACTCGTAGACGAGCGCCTACATTTTCCTTGCGGCGCCCCTCGGTCATTCTAATCCAGTCCGACCACCCTCGCCATAAGCATTGACAACCGCCGCGATAGCGCTTCGCTTGTCTGGCAAGGGCCGGAGCCCGTTTGCGGCACCCCGCCGCGCATCAGCGCGGACGTTTCAGATGCCGACCCAAAATGAACGTTTCGGACGATTTGTCGCGGGACGCCTTCGGCTTGCGCGGCGCGACGGTCTTAAACTGCTGTTTGAATTTCTCGACGATCTGGCTGTAGCCGCTGCCGTGAAAACATTTCACGAGCAGCGCACCGTCCGGCGTCAGATGATTCTGCGCGAATTCGAGCGCCAGATCGCACAGATGCTCGATGCGCGCCGCGTCCGCCGAGGCCACGCCTGAGAGGTTGGGGGCCATGTCGGAAATAACAAGGTCTACCGCGCGCCCTTCGAGCAATTCCTCGAGCTGGTGAAGGACTTCATCCTCGCGGAAGTCGCCCTGGAGGAAGTGGACATCGGCGATCGGCTCCATCGGCAGGATGTCGAGCGCCACGATCGTGCCGTCGATGCCGCCTTCGCGTTCAGCGTCACGCTTCTTGCCCTGCGCGAGCTTGTTGCGGGCATACTGGCTCCAGCTGCCCGGCGTCGCACCGAGGTCGACGATCACCTGGCCCGGACGGATCAGCTTGTCCTGCTCGTCGATTTCCTTCAGCTTGTACGCGGCGCGCGCGCGATAGCCCTCCCGCTGCGCCATTTTGACGTACGGGTCGTTGATGTGGTCGTGCAGCCAGTGCTGGTTGAAGCGGTTTTTTGCCATTCGAGAGAGAGATTGCTGCCAATTGCTTCGTGAAGCCGCGCTTTTAGCGGATAATACGCGTCTTATTCGCGCGGCTGCGGCCCCTTTTCAGGCCCAAGCCGCGATTTTACGTGGTTTCGGCGCACGACTGACGCGGTAACTTCCCGCAATCGCTATTCAGTCAGCGCGCCCTTATTTAGATTTCGACATTTCCATGCCCGCCCTTTCGCTTTCTCCCGCCGAGCGCTCCGCGCTGCGCTCCCAGGCCCATGCGCTCAAGCCCGTCGTGCTGATCGGCGCCGAAGGGCTGACCGACGCCGTGCTGAAGGAAATCAAGGTGCACCTCGGCGCGCACCAACTGATCAAGATCCGCGTGTTCGGCGACGAGCGCGACGAGCGCATCGCGATCTACGACGAGATCTGCGATCGCCTGAGCGCGGCGCCGATCCAGCACATCGGCAAGCTGCTGGTGATCTGGAAGCCCGAAGCCGCCGCAGCGGCTCCGGCCCGCGGCCGTCGTGCCGGCACGCTGCCGAGCGCGGCCGAAGTCGCCGACGACAAGAAAGGCCGTGCACCGCGCACCGTCAAGGTCGTCAAGGTGTCGCCGAACGCGAGCCCCGTGCGTCGCCCGAAGCCGACGAAGGTCGTCGTGCGCGGCAACGAGCGCGTGACGGCAGGCGGTAACGTGAAGCGCGCCAAGAAGCGCCAGGCCAGCACGAAGCGTCCGTTCCAGGACAAGTAAGCATCGGGGCGGCGCGGGTGCTCCGTACCGCCGCCCTGCCCGCGGGCCCGGCATCCACCGGGCCTGCGCGGCATTCGCCTCAGGCGTCGCGCGCCGGCAGACGCCAGATCAGCATCAGCCCCAGCACGCTCTCGACGAGATAGAACACGCTCGAGACGCCGTGCAGCATCCCGAAGCGGCTCGCATACGGCGAGTTCGCGATATCGGTGCCCGCGTCCATTGCGGCCACCCGCAGCGCGTTCATGAACGGCTGCAGCGCGAAATACCCGACCAGCACGCACACGACCATCGCGGCGACGACCCAGCGCACGCGGCGATATTCGCTGCTGCCGCGCCGCACCTGCTGGTTCGACAACGCGAGCAGCAGCACGCCGCACACGACACCGAGGATCGCCTCGATACGGAACAGCTGGGCGGCGACCGAACCGGCCGTCATCCGCTCCAGCGACTTGAACAGCACGGGCGCGACCGCATACCCGATCGTCAGCAGGCTGCCGACCCACACGGCCGACAGCAGACGGAACACGCGATGCGGCATCACGTCGCCCCGCTTCAGATGTAGCTGACCGAGATGATTTCGTACTCGCGCACGCCGCTCGGCGCCTGCACGGCCGCGACGTCGCCTTCGGACTTGCCGATCAGCGCGCGCGCGATCGGCGAGCTGACCGAGATCAGGCCGTGATCGATATCGGCTTCGTCGTCACCGACGATCTGGTACTTGACGGTGTCGCCCGACTCGAGATCCTCGAGTTCGACGGTCGATGCGAAAACCACACGGCCTTCGGCATCGAGCACGGTGGGATCGATGACCTGCGCGGCCGACAGCTTCGATTCGAGTTCCGCGATACGACCCTCGATGAAGCCCTGCTTTTCCTTCGCGGCATCATATTCGGCGTTTTCGGACAGGTCGCCCTGTGCGCGGGCCTCCGAGATCGCGTTGATCACGGCCGGCCGCTCAACGGACTTGAGGCGCTGCAATTCATCGCGCAGGAGTTCCGCGCCACGCTTTGTCAACGGAATGGTGCTCATAAACGGCTCAATCGCTAAAAACGGCTATAAAAAAAATCACCGCGATTAAGCGCGTTTCCGATGCACTGGAAACACCGCCTAATCGCGGCACGTGATGCTTCGACAGGTAACTGACTGCTTAGTTTAGGCGAGCGTGAAGACCTTGTAAATCATAGACTTCCAGATCCTTCAGGTAGCGCAAGCCTTCGACCGCCGCGCGCGCGCCCGACATCGTCGTGTAGTACGTGACCTTGTGCGCCTGCGCGCTCATGCGGATCGAACGCGAATCGGCGATCGCCTGGCGCGTTTCGTCGACCGTCGTGAACACGAGTGCGATCTCGCCGTTCTTGATCATGTCGACGATGTGCGGACGGCCGTCCTTCACCTTGTTCACGACCTTCACCGGCACGCCGGCCGCTTCGATCGCGGCAGCCGTGCCCTTCGTTGCGACGATCGGGTAGCCGAGGTCATGCAGCATGCGCGCGACTTCGACCGCCTTCGGCTTGTCGGCGTCCATCACGGTCAGCAGCACCGTGCCCGACTCCGGCAGGCGCGAACCGGCCGCGAGCTGCGACTTGAACAGCGCTTCGCCGAACGTCTGGCCGACACCCATCACTTCGCCGGTCGAACGCATTTCAGGCCCGAGGACCGGATCGACGCTCGGGAACTTGACGAACGGGAACACCGCTTCCTTCACGCTGAAGTACGGCGGCTCGACTTCCTTCGTCACGCCCTGCTGCGCGAGCTTCTGGCCGACCATCGCACGCGCCGCGATCTTCGCGAGCGGCAGGCTGGTCGCCTTCGACACGTACGGCACCGTGCGCGATGCGCGCGGGTTCACTTCCAGCACGTAGATGATGTCCTGCTTCGAACCGTCCGCCTGCGGCACCTGCTGGATCGCGAACTGCACGTTCATCAGGCCGACCACGTTCAGCGCCTTCGCCATCGCGCCCGTCTGGCGCTTCAGCTCGGCAACGGTTTCCTTCGACAGCGAGTACGGCGGCAGCGAGCATGCCGAGTCGCCCGAGTGGACGCCTGCCTGCTCGATGTGCTCCATCACGCCGCCGATGAACACGGCTTCGCCGTCGCAGATGCAGTCGACGTCGCACTCGATCGCGTCGTTCAGGAAGCGGTCGAGCAGCACCGGCGAATCGTTCGACACCTTCACGGCCTCGCGCATGTAGCGCTCGAGGTCGCGCGGCTCGTGGACGATTTCCATCGCGCGGCCGCCCAGCACGTACGACGGGCGCACGACCAGCGGGTAGCCGATTTCAGCGGCCAGCGCGAGCGCTTCGTCTTCGGCGCGCGCGGTGCGGTTCGGCGGCTGGCGCAGGCCGAGGTCCTGCAGCAGCTTCTGGAAGCGTTCGCGGTCTTCGGCCGCGTCGATCATGTCCGGCGACGTGCCGACGATCGGCACACCGTGCGCCTCGAGGTCGAGCGCGAGCTTCAGCGGCGTCTGGCCGCCGTACTGGACGATCACGCCAACCGGCTTTTCCTTGTCGACGATCTCGAGCACGTCTTCGAGCGTCAGCGGCTCGAAGTACAGGCGGTCGGACGTGTCATAGTCGGTCGACACCGTTTCCGGGTTGCAGTTGACCATGATCGTTTCGTAGCCGTCCTCGCGCATCGCGAGCGCCGCGTGCACGCAGCAGTAGTCGAACTCGATGCCCTGGCCGATCCGGTTCGGGCCGCCGCCCAGCACCATGATCTTCTTGTTGGTGGTCGGCTGCGCCTCGCACTCTTCCTCGTAGGTCGAGTACATGTACGCGGTCTTCGTCGCGAACTCGGCCGCGCAGGTATCGACGCGCTTGTAGACCGGGCGCACGTTGAGTTCGACGCGGCGCTTGCGGACGTCTTCCGGGCTCGCGCCGAGCAGCTTCGCGAGGCGGCGGTCGGAGAAGCCGCTCTGCTTCAGGTAGCGCAGTTCGTCGAACGACAGCGACGCGAGCGTGCGGCCGCCGAGCGCCTTTTCCTTCAGGATGATCTGCTCGATCTGCTCGAGGAACCACGGATCGATCGCGGTTTCCGCGTAGATTTCCTGGGCCGTCATGCCAATGCGGAATGCATCGCCGACATACCAGATGCGGTCCGGGCCCGGCTCGTGGATCTCGATCGCGATCTCGTCGCGGTTGGTCGACTTCTCGTCGAGACCGTCGACACCGACTTCGAGGCCGCGCAGCGCCTTCTGGAACGATTCCTGGAACGTGCGGCCGATCGCCATCACTTCACCGACCGACTTCATCTGCGTCGTCAGGCGCGAATCGGCTTCGCGGAATTTCTCGAATGCGAAGCGCGGGATCTTCGTGACGACGTAGTCGATCGTCGGCTCGAACGACGCCGGGGTCTGGCCACCGGTGATTTCGTTCTTCAGCTCGTCGAGCGTGTAGCCGACCGCCAGCTTCGCCGCGACCTTCGCGATCGGGAAGCCCGTTGCCTTCGATGCGAGCGCCGACGAACGCGACACGCGCGGGTTCATTTCGATGACGACCATGCGGCCGTCCTTCGGGTTGATCGAGAACTGCACGTTCGAGCCGCCCGTGTCGACGCCGATCTCGCGCAGCACCGCGAGCGATGCGTTACGCAGGATCTGGTATTCCTTGTCGGTGAGCGTCTGCGCCGGCGCGACCGTGATCGAGTCGCCGGTGTGCACGCCCATCGGGTCGAGGTTCTCGATCGAGCAGACGATAATGCAGTTGTCGGCGCGGTCGCGCACGACTTCCATCTCGTATTCCTTCCAGCCGAGCAGCGATTCTTCGATCAGCAGCTCGCGCGTGGGCGAGAGATCCAGGCCGCGCTTGCAGATCTCTTCGAACTCTTCGCGGTTGTAGGCAATGCCGCCGCCCGAGCCGCCGAGCGTGAACGACGGACGGATCACGACCGGATAGCCGCTGCCGCCGGTGAGCGCCATGATCTCGCCGTGCACCTGGGTCGCTTCTTCCATCGAGTGCGCGACGCCCGACTTCGCGGAACCGAGACCGATCTTGGTCATCGCGTCCTTGAACTTCTGGCGGTCTTCCGCCTTGTCGATCGCTTCCGGCGACGCGCCGATCAGCTCGACGCCGAACTTCTCGAGCACGCCGTGGTGGTGCAGGTCGAGCGCGCAGTTCAGCGCGGTCTGGCCGCCCATCGTCGGCAGGATCGCGTCCGGGCGCTCCTTCTCGATGATGCGCGCGACGACTTCCCACGTGATCGGCTCGATGTAGGTCACGTCGGCCGTGTTCGGGTCGGTCATGATCGTCGCCGGGTTGCTGTTGACGAGAACGACCTTGTAGCCCTCCTCACGCAACGCCTTGCAAGCCTGCGCGCCCGAATAGTCGAACTCGCACGCCTGGCCGATGATGATCGGGCCGGCGCCGATGATGAGGATGCTCTTGATGTCTGTGCGTTTTGGCATGGCTGTGAATTCAATAAGTAATCGTTGTCGTGGGTCGGCCGGCTGCGCTCAGCTCATCGTGGCGAGCGCGAGCTTCACCGAGAATCCGATGAACAGGCCGCCCACGCTGCTCGCCGCGCCTGCTGCAAGCTTGCGGCGGCGGCGGAAATGCTCGGCAAGCCGCGCACCCGCGAAGATCAGCGTGCTCAGGTACAGGAAGCTCGCGCATTGCGCGATCGCCCCGAGCACGACGAACGACAGCGCGGGATGCGGGAATGCCGGGTCGACGAACTGGATGAAGAACGAGATGAAGAACAGGATCGCCTTCGGATTCAGCAGGCTCACGATCAGCGCCTTGCGGAACGGCCGCTCGCCGTCGACCGCGGGCGGCGCATCGGCCGGCGCGCGCAGCTTCTGCCACGCGCTGCGCAGCATGCCGGTGCCGATGTAGAGCAGATACGCGGCGCCGCCGTACTTGACGACGGAGAACAGCAGCGGATTCGCCTTCAGCAGCGACGCGACGCCGGCGGCGGACAGCACCATCAGCACCGTATCGCCGACGAACACGCCGCACGCCGCGCGATAGCCGGCCTTCACGCCGCGCTGCGCCGCGAGCGACAGCACGTACATCGAGTTCGGCCCCGGCAGCAGGATGATGAAGATCACGCCGAACACGTAGGTCCAGATATCCGTGATGCCGAGTGCGTGGCCGAACATGATGCGAATCTCCCGTCCTTCGGTTGCGTCGTTGACGTTAAGCGTTGCGCTGCTTCGCCGCGTCCATCAGCGCGGTGAAACGGTCGAACAGATAGCCGATGTCGTGCGGGCCGGGCGACGCTTCCGGGTGGCCCTGGAAGCAGAATGCCGGCTTGTCGGTCAGCTCGAAGCCCTGCAGCGTGCCGTCGAACAGCGACACGTGCGTCACGCGCGCGTTGGCCGGCAGCGAATCCGCATCGACCGCGAAGCCGTGGTTCTGCGACGTGATCACCACGCGACCGTCGCCGAGATCCTTCACCGGGTGGTTCGCGCCGTGGTGGCCCGTCTTCATCTTCAGCGTCTTCGCACCGACCGCGAGGCCCATGATCTGGTGGCCAAGGCAGATGCCGAAGGTCGGCACGCCACGCTCGATGAATTGCTTCGTGGCCGCGATCGCGTAATCGCACGGTTCCGGATCGCCGGGGCCGTTCGACAGGAACACGCCGTCCGGATTCAGCGCGAGCGCATCTTCCGCGCTCGCCTGTGCCGGCAGCACCGTCACGTGGCAGCCGCGCTCCGCGAGCATGCGCAGGATGTTGTACTTGACGCCGAAATCGTACGCGACGACACGGTACTTCGGCGCTTCCTGCATGCCGTAGCCGCCTTCGAGGCGCCATTCGGTCTGCTTCCACTCGAACGGCTTCGTGGTCGACACGACCTTCGCGAGATCCATGCCCGCGAGACCCTGGAACGAGCGCGCGAGCTCGATCGCCTTCGCTTCGTCGTCCGAGCCCGTCAGGATGCAGCCGCTCTGTGCGCCCTTGTCGCGCAGGATACGGGTGAGCTTGCGGGTGTCGATGCCGGCGATCGCGACGACGCCTTCGTCGCGCAGGTAGTCGCCGAGCGTGCGGTCCATGCGGAAGTTCGATGCGAGCGACGGCAGATCACGGATGATCAGGCCGGCGGCATGGACTTTCGTGGCTTCGACGTCTTCGGCGTTGACGCCGACGTTGCCGATATGCGGATAGGTGAGCGTGACGATCTGGCGCGAGTAGCTCGGATCAGTCAGGATTTCCTGATAGCCGGTGATCGCGGTATTGAACACGACTTCGCCGATCGTGTGGCCTTCGGCCCCGATCGAATAACCACGAAAGACCGTGCCGTCGGCGAGTGCAAGCAAGGCGGGAGTAAAAGACGGCAACACGGGAGGCTCCTTGGGGAACACCCTGCTGCCGACCTGTTTACCCTGCCGCGCGAGCGCCGCGCTGCGTGGGCGCGCGTGGTCGCTTGCTGGACGCGGCCTGCGTTGTCGAGACGCGAACCCGGCGCGTGGCGCACGAGGCTTCGCGACATCGCCCGGCAGGCGGCGTGCGGCGGATGAACGGGATGAATGAGGTAGGCGCTAGGGTGCGAGGTTGATCAGCACAAACTTTCAAATTATAGCCTGAAAATGGCCTTATCTTCAATCGATATGGCCGTCCGATCGTGCGTGCGCGACGCTCCGCGGCGCGCAGCAACGCGCTGCGGCCCCGTTTACGTGGCCGCCCTACCCCCAGCGTACCGCCGGATCAGTGCGCTTGACCAGCGCCGCGCGCGGGCCAGACGTACCACACCGCGCTCGCGAGCTGCAGCGCGAGCAGCACGCCCCACGCGGTGAAGTGCGCGGCGGCCGGATAGCGGCCGTCGACCGCAGGCCAGTGCGACAGCACCGCGCCGACACCGATCTGGAACGCAAAGATCAGCAGGAAGATCACGAGCGTGAGTGTCGTGTTCGCGCGGCCGATCAGGTGAGCGGGAAAATGTCCGGCCATCACCGCGTAGGTCAGGATGCCGACGCCGCCGAACATACCGTATGCGGCCCACAGCACGGCCGGCGGCAACGGCACGCCCGCGACGATCGCCGCCTGCGTCGCGACGAACAGCGCCATGCCGACGCCGCAGAACGCATACACGGACACGCCGCGCCGCTCCAGCACGCGCGCCGCGGCGCCGAAGCCGACGCAGCCGGCCATCATCGCGAAGCCGAGCACCGACACGAGACGCGCGGCATGCGACGCATCGAACCCCGCGACGTCGCGCAAGTATGGCCCGACCCACAGCGACTGCATCGCGTAGAACACGCCCTGCGTGACGACGGAGAACGACGAGATCTTCCAGAACGCGCGGCTGCTCAGGATGTGCCACGTGCCCTTGAACTGGCTGACGAGCCCGCCCTGGTGGCGCACCTGCTTCGCTTCCGGCGCGCTCAGGCCGATCGATACCGCGACGATCACCGTCAGCACCGCGAGACCGAAACAGATCGCGCGCCAGCTCGTCCAGCCGAGCAGCCAGGTCAGCGGCGAGCCGACCATCACGCCGCCGAGGCCGCCCACGGCCATCACGAGGCCGTTGACGAGCGGCAGTCGGCCGACCGGGAAATGCTGCGCGAGCGCCTTGAACGCCGCGCCGAGGCACACCGATACGCCGACGCCGATCAGCAGCCGGCCGACCATCATCGTGCCGAGGCTGTGCGCGGCGCCGAACACGGCCGCACCGGCGGCCGCGAACAGCAGCATGCCGGCCGTCACGCGGCGCGGGCCGAAGTGGTCGAGCATCACGCCGGCCGGGATCTGCGCGCCCGCGAAACCGAGGAAATAAAGACTGGTGAGCAGACCGAGATCGGCGGCCGACAACCCGAGCTCGTACGTGACGAACGGCGCGAAGCCCAGATTGACGCCGCGAAACACATACGACACGAAATACCCGACCGAAAACAGCGCGAGCACCCTCACCTGCACCGACGACATCGCTTCCCCTCGTTATATGAAGACATTCGAAGCAGCAGCGCCCCCGCGCCGCGCACAAACAAAAACGCCGTCACCTGGGTGACGGCGTTTCGTCGCATTTCGTCGGATGATAACGCAATCGCGCGAACCGGGCCGGCCGCACGATGCGTTCTCGACTGCGTTACTTCTTCTTGCCCTTGTGCGCAGCGGCCTTGGCCGGCGCCGCCTTCGCCGATTTGGCTGCCGGCTTCGCCGCGCCGCGCTTGGCGCCGTGCGACTTGCCGCCCACCGCCAGGCTCGCGCGCTCGATGTGCGCACCGCCGGCCGACGTCGCGATCCGCTCCGGACCGGGTTCCGCCGGCACCGAACGGCCGACCGGCACGTGCAGCACGAGCGCCTGGCCCGGCATCGCGAGATCGCGGTGCGTACGGTTCCACGCCTTGAGCTGGCCGACCGACACGCCGTAGCGGCCGGCGATCGCCGCCATCGACTGCTTGCGGCGCACGCGGATCAGCATCTTGCGCGTGTCGGGAACATCGGGTTCCATCGCGAGCGCGCCGTTTTCGGCGACGTCGGCGCTGATGTCCTCGTCGTCGTCATCGCCGCGCGGCACGACGATCGTCGAGCCCGGCTTCAGGCGCATGCCGGCCGGAATCTTGTTGATCGACATCAGCGTGTCGGCGTCCACGCCGATCTTCTCGGCGATCGCGGCCGGCCGCGCACGTTCGCTGACCGTATAAGTGGTCCACGACGAGAGCTGGCCGTTGTACGCCTTCAGGTTCTTCTCGAACGCCGACGCGTTGTCGAACGGCAGCAGGATCTGCGGCTCGGTCGCGCCGAGGATCACCGGTTTCGCGAACGACGGGTTCAGCGAGCGGAATTCGTCGAGCGACAGGTTCGCGAGCTTCGCGGCCACCGCCACGTCGATGTCGCGCGACGTCGTGACCGTCACGAAATACGGGTGGTTCGGGATGTCCGGCAGCGCGAGGCCATACTGCTTCGGATTCGCGATGATGTTCTTCACCGCCTGCAGCTTCGGCACGTAGTTGCGCGTCTCGTTCGGCATTCGCAGGCTCAGGTAGTCGGTCGGCAGGCCGGCCGCCTGGTTGCGCGCGATCGCGCGCTGCACGTTGCCCTCGCCCCAGTTGTACGCGGCCAGTGCGAGATACCAGTCGCCGAACATGTCATGCAGGCGCGACAGGTAGTCGAGCGCGGCGCTCGTCGACGCGAGCACGTCGCGGCGCTCGTCCTGCCACATGTTGCGCTTCAGGTTGTACGTGCGGCCCGTGCCGGGCATGAACTGCCACATGCCGGCCGCCTTCGCGACCGACAGCGCCTGCGGGTTGTACGCGGACTCGATGAACGGCAGCAGCGCGAGCTCGGTCGGCATGTGACGCGCCTCGAGTTCCTCGACGATGTGGTACAGGTACTTCTGCGAGCGCTCGGTCATGCGCTGCACGTAATCCGGGCGCTGCGTGTACCACGTGGTCTGCATGTCGACGAGGTCGGTCTGCAGGTCGGGCATCTGGAAACCACGGCGGATGCGACCCCAGAGATCGGAGTCTGCACTGGTCAGGTCGCCGACGGATTGCTTGTCGACATCGACAGTTTCTTTGGCGGTGGCTGATTTACGGAGGTAGTTGGACGTCGCCTGCGAATCGGCGGCGTTGTTGGCGACAGGGGCCTGGCTCGCACAAGCGGCGAGCAGCAGAACCACCATCGCACTCAATATAAGTCGCATGAAAATCTCTGCTTCCGACGGCTGGAAATTGCAGGCGATACTACGGAAGTGCGTGCTTCACGTCAATAAAAACACCGAAAACTCAGCGAAATCCTACATTTGGAGCAATTTTTACAGACACCGCTTGAGCTTTGGAGTCCTCGGAAAATCATCATCGGAACCGGTTTTTCCACTCGCGCATCAGCGTGAACGCCGTCAGACGATCCGGCACCGTTTCGTGCAATTCGGCCTCGAGCGTCGCACGGATCGCATCGCTGTCCGACCGCATGAACGGGTTAACGGCACGCTCATGCGCGATCGTAGTGGGCAGCGTCGGCACGCCGCGCGCGCGCAGCGCCTGCGCGTCGTCGCGCCACGCGGCGAGCGCCGCATTGCCGGGCTCGCACGCGAGCGCGAAGCGGATGTTGGACAGCGTGTATTCGTGTGCGCAATGCACGTGCGTGTCGCCCGGCAGCGCCGCGAGCGCGTCGAGCGACGCGAGCATCTGCGCTGGCGTGCCTTCGAACAGGCGGCCGCAGCCGCACGAGAACAACGTGTCGCCGCAGAACACGTGCGGCGCCGCGTTACCCTGCCCGGCCGCCTGGAAATAGGCGATGTGGCCGCGCGTATGGCCCGGCACGTCGAGCACGTCGAACGTGACGGCCGGCGCGTCGAGCGTCACGCGCGCGCCGCCCGAAAGCGGCCGCGTGACCACGCCGATCGCCTCGGCCGCGGGGCCGTAAACGGTGAGCGGAACATCGTCCGGTTGGCTATCGCGCAGTGCCGCGACACCGCCGACGTGGTCGGCGTGATGGTGCGTGAGTAAAATAGCGGTCAACCGCCAGCCTCGTTCGGCTAGAACCCGGCGCACCGGTGCGGCTTCACCCGGATCGACGGCGATCGCATCGCGGCCGTCCGAGACGAGCCAGATATAGTTGTCATCGAATGCCGGAACCGGCACGTATTCCAGCTCGTTCATGGGCGCGCAATCATCGTTATGTCTGACCGTCAAATTATAGACTGGCCCGCCTGGACCGACTCACCGCCCGGCCGCTACGTGCTGGACTGGGAGCAGGCGCAGCTCGACCGGATCGTGTCCGACGTCTTCGGGTTCCACGCGCTGCAGCTCGGCCTGCCGCAGCTCGACGCGCTGCGCGAGAACCGCATGCCGTATCGCGGCCTCGTGCTCGATCCGGCGAGCGGCGCGAGCGCGCCCTACCAGTATCCGTGGGCGCGCGAGGCGCATGCGCCCGAGCACGCGCCCGACGGCCGCAGCACGACCTGGTGCGACCTGCTCGACCTGCCGTTCGAGTCGCAGAGCGTCGACCTGATCGTGATGCCGCACACGCTGGAATTCACGTCCGACCCGCACCGCCTGCTGCGCGAGGCCGAGCGCGTGCTGATGCCGGAAGGCCAGCTCGTGATCACCGGCTTCAATTCGCTCAGCCTGTGGGGCATGCGGCAATCGTTCGGGCGCATGGCGAACCGTCCGTTCGTGCCGGCCACGCGCGACCAGATCGCGTTCATCCGGCTCAAGGACTGGATCAAGCTGCTCGGCTTCGATCTCGAACGCGGCCGCTTCGGCTGCTACCGGCCACCGCTCGTCACCGACAAGTGGCTGTCCCGCTACGGCTTCATGGAAGCCGCCGGCGACCGCTGGTGGCCGATCTTCGGCGCCGTCTACATGGTGACGGCCGTCAAGCGCGTGCGCGGCATGCGCCTCGTCGGCCAGATCCGCATGAAGAAGCCCGTGCTCGCACCGGGCCTGACGCCGGCGGCCTCCCCGACCACTCATCAAGAACATTCATGACTACCGATACCATCGACATCTATACCGACGGCGCCTGCAAGGGCAACCCCGGCCCCGGCGGCTGGGGCGCCCTGATGCGCTACGGCGACAAGGAGAAGGAGCTGTTCGGCGGCGAGCCGAACACGACCAACAACCGCATGGAGCTGATGGGCGTGATCGCCGCGCTCGAAGCGCTGAAGCGGCCGTGCCAGGTGATCGTGCATACCGACTCGCAATATGTGCAGAAAGGCATCAGCGAGTGGATCCACGGCTGGAAGAAGAAGGGCTGGATCACCGCGGCGAAGACGCCCGTGAAGAACGCCGACCTGTGGAAGCGGCTCGACGCGCTCGTCGCGCAGCACGAGGTCGAGTGGCGTTGGGTCAAGGGCCACGCGGGCCATCCCGAAAACGAGCGCGCGGACGCGCTCGCGAATCGCGGCGTCGAATCGCTCACGGCCTGAACGCCAGCCGCCCCCTGTTTCTTTTGTTTTTCCCGACATGCGCCAGATCATTCTCGATACCGAAACCACCGGCCTGAACGCCCGCACGGGCGACCGCCTCATCGAAATCGGCTGCGTCGAGCTGCTGAACCGGCGGCTCACCGGCAACAACCTGCACTTCTACGTGAACCCCGAGCGCGACAGCGATCCGGGCGCACTGGCGGTGCACGGGCTCACGACCGAATTCCTCAGCGACAAGCCGAAATTCGCGGAAGTCGCCAACCAGATTCGCGACTTCGTGAAGGACGCCGAGCTGATCATCCACAACGCGCCGTTCGACCTCGGCTTCCTCGACGCCGAATTCGCGCGGCTCGACCTGCCGTCGTTCAGCGAGCATTGCGGCGGCGTGATCGACACGCTGGTGCAGGCCAAGCAGATGTTCCCCGGCAAGCGCAACTCGCTCGACGCACTGTGCGACCGCTTCGGCATCAGCAACGCGCACCGTACGCTGCACGGCGCACTGCTCGACTCGGAGCTGCTCGCCGAGGTGTATCTCGCGATGACGCGCGGCCAGGACAGCCTCGTGATCGACATGCTCGACGACGCAGGTGCCGACGGCGGCTCAGCGAACGGCCAGCGCGTGTCGCTCGCCGCGCTCGACCTGGCCGTGGTGGCCGCGAGCGACGACGAACTCGCCGCACATCAGGCGCAGCTCGACGAGCTCGACAAGTCGGTCAAGGGCACCTGCGTGTGGCGCAAGTCCGCCGACGAGGGCGCCGCCGAAACGGCTTGAAGCACGCGGCACGCGCCGCGGCCGCGCTCACACGCGCGGCTGCAGCGCGATGACCGCCATTCCGCCGAGCGCGAGCGCCGCGCCGGCCACGTCCCAGCGGGTCAGCGCGACGCCGTCGACCACCCGCAGCCAGACCAGCGCCACCGCGATATACACGCCGCCGTACGCGGCATAGGTGCGCCCCGCCGCACTCGGGTGCAGCGTCAGCAGCCACGCGAACAGCGCGAGCGACAGCGCGGCCGGCACCAGCAACCACACCGGCCGGCCCTCCTTCAGCACGAGCCAAGGCAGGTAACAGCCAACGATTTCGGCCAGCGCGGTGGCGGCGAACAGCGCCGCGATCCTCATCAGTTCGGTCATCCGGTTCCTCGTGAATTCGGCCCCGTCGCCGGGGGCCGCACGGCCCCGCCGCGCGCCGCCGATCATACCCGAGCCGCCCCCGCCGGACGCCCCGCCAGACGGGCGACTCCCGGCAATTTGCACGATCATCCGTCATCGTGCTATCATGTCGCCTGTTTCAACATTCAATCTCTGTCTATTCGATTTCGAGAGAAGTCCGTCCGCGCGTTGCAGGCCGGCCCTTCGACCGAAATTGCATCCACAGGAAAGCCCGCCCGACAGGCCCGCTTTTCTCGTTTCGTTGCCCCTCCGGGGCGCTTGCCGGAACGCCGGACATCGTCCGCACCGGCATCTGCCGCCTGCATCACGCGGCCCATTCTTCATGAGCGCACTGTCGCGACGGCCCATCCGGCCCGCGTCGAAGCAGCCCCTTACGGCCCTTTACCGCCCGTAGTGCAGTAAGTGCTTAATGGCCTGCCCCGACGCGCCGCACTCGACACCGCGCTCGCCGGCAAACCGTGTCGGACGGCCCGCCCGTTCGGCGCAGTCAAAGGAGTGCATGACCTTGACCGCAACACACGTCAGCCCGACCGCTGCTTCTTCCTCCGCTTCGTCGTCCGGCGAAGCCCCGCTCGTCGCGGACGACATAACCGTCGTCGACCAGAGCCTCCTCAAGCGCGCCGTCAGCGCCATGGCCATCGGCAATGCGATGGAATGGTTCGATTTCGGTGTGTACAGCTACATCGCCGTCACGCTCGGCAAGGTGTTCTTCCCGTCCAGCAGCCCGTCCGCGCAGCTGCTCGCGACCTTCGGCACGTTCGCGGCCGCGTTCCTCGTACGCCCGCTCGGCGGCATGGTGTTCGGCCCGCTCGGCGACCGCATCGGCCGCCAGCGCGTGCTCGCCGCCACGATGATCATGATGGCCGTCGGCACCTTCGCGATCGGCCTGATCCCCAGCTACGCATCGATCGGCATCATGGCGCCCGTGCTGCTGCTCGTTGCCCGCCTCGTGCAGGGCTTCTCGACCGGCGGCGAATACGGCGGCGCAGCCACCTTCATCGCCGAATTCTCGACCGACAAGCGTCGCGGCTTCATGGGCAGCTTCCTCGAGTTCGGCACGCTGATCGGTTACGTGATGGGCGCCGGCGTCGTCGCGCTGCTCACCGCGTCGCTGTCGCAGGAAGCGCTGCTGTCGTGGGGCTGGCGCGTGCCGTTCCTGATCGCCGGCCCGCTCGGCCTGATCGGTCTCTACATCCGGATGAAGCTCGAGGAAACGCCCGCGTTCAAGCGTCAGGCCGAAGAGCGCGAAGCGCAGGACAAGGCCGTGCCGAAGGCGCGCTTCCGCGAAACGCTGATGCGCAACTGGCGTGCCCTGCTGCTGTGCGTCGGCCTCGTGCTGATCTTCAACGTGACCGACTACATGGTGCTGTCGTACCTGCCGAGCTTCATGTCGTCGACGCTGCACTTCGACGAATCGCACAGCCTCGTGCTCGTGCTGATCGTGATGGTGCTGATGATGCCGCTGACGCTCGCCGCCGGTCGCCTGTCCGACCGGATCGGCCGCAAGCCCGTGATGCTCGCCGGCTGCGTCGGCCTGCTCGCGCTGTCGATCCCGTCGATGATGCTGATCCATGCGGGCACGACGGCGTCGGTGTTCGGCGGCCTGCTGATCCTCGGCGTGCTGCTGTCGTGCTTTACCGGCGTGATGCCGTCGGCGCTGCCGGCGCTGTTCCCGACCGAGATCCGCTACGGCGCGCTCGCGATCGGCTTCAACGTGTCGGTATCGCTGTTCGGCGGCACGACGCCGCTCGTGACCGCGTGGCTCGTCGACGTCACGCACAACCTGATGATGCCCGCGTACTACATGATGGGCGCCGCCGTGATCGGCATCGTGTCGGTCGTCGCGCTCGCCGAAACCGCGCGCCAGCCGCTCAAGGGCTCGCCGCCGGCCGTCGCGACGCGCCGCGAAGCCCATCAGCTCGTGCGCCAGATGCGCGAGGACGACGAATCGGAGATGTACGGCGTCGTGTCGCCGGCACGCGCCTGAGCGTCGCCCATGAAAAAGCCCCGGCCGAAGCCGGGGCCCGATCGAACCCGATCCGCCCGACCGGCTTGCGCCGGCCGGGCTTTTTTTCATTCATGCGATGCGTGCACCGTCATGCCTGCGCTTCGCAGTGGCGGCAGAAAATCAATGCACGCGAGCGCGACACGGCTGCCTGCGCCCCACGCGCCGCGACGATCAGCCCGACCTGACTGAGATTGAAATCGCGCTCGACCATCAACTGCGTCAGCGCGGCAAGCGGCAACACGACGGACGGGTGGTACAGGCTCGATTCGATCAGGGCTTTCATCATCGGCTCCATCAGGCAACGCGTAATTCGATGGAGTGGATTCTAGGGACCGGCCGCTTCCGGATAAACAGCACGAATGCGAAGTCACTTGTCAGCCGCCGCGAACAATCGGCAAAGGCTTGCCTGGCAAGGCCGAGCGGGCGGCGCACAGCGACGCGGGGCCGCGTCGCGCGCCGCCGCGCCCCTAGACGAGCGGCGTTTCGACGAACACCGGCAGCGCTTCCGCCTGCGCCGAATGCGCGGCCAGCGCCGGATAACGGGCCGGATCGATCCGCGCGAGCACCGGGTAGTCGGCCGCCATGAACTGCGTGAAACGCCATGCAACCGCGACCGTCACGTCGGACTGCAGCAGGCGCGCGCCGCCGAACCAGCCGTTCGCCGCCGCGACGAGCGGCTCCAGTGCGCCGTATGCGCCCTCGATCTGGCTCAGCACGCGCTCGATCCACGGCGCGTGGTGCTTTTCGGCCGGACGCAGCGCCTGCTCGTAGACCACCTGCACGGTTTTCTCGGCGGCCGCCAGCGCGAAGCCGACCGGCACGAGCGCCCGCAGCCGTGCATCGGCGTCACCCGGCAGCAGGCGCCGCTCGGGCGCGGCCAGGTGATCGAGATAGTCGACGATCAGCGACGAATCGAGCAGCGTCGCGCCGTCGCCGGTCACGAGCGTCGGCGCCTTGACGACCGGGTTGATCGCCCTGAACTGCTCGAAATGACGGAACACCGAGATCGACTCGTGTTCGAACGGGAGGTCGAGCAGCTTCGCCGAAATGGCGACCCGACGCACGAACGGGGAATCCAGCATGCCGATCAGCTTCATCGCAAACGCTCCGCTTGAGGGGAATGGGATCGACGACTGTAGCAGCGTCGCGCGGCATCGCCTAGGGCCCGTTCCCGCCGGCAACGGGCTGGCGCCGGCTCCACGAACGAGCTTGCCGAACGGGTGGAACGTGCGCGGCCAGCCCTTGCGCCCCTGAGCTCGATGCGCATCAGCCGGACGCGCGCGGGACTCACGTTGTCCGGCCACAGTGACCATAATGCAAGTTCACGCCCCTTCCGCCCCAAGGTTCGCCATGTGGTATGCCCTCGTCGAGCAGCAGCGGGAATGGATGCGCGCCTGGCGCGCGGCGACGCGGCATGCGTTCGACGCCTGGCCCTCGGCCACGCTGCCGCACGCCGCGTCGTCATGCTACGACGACCTGTTCGAGCCGCTGCTCGGGCCGACGGACGGGCCCCCGCGCTTCGACATCGGGTGGCCGGCCGTCGGCGAGCGCGTGGTCGCGCACACGCCGTTCTGCGACCTGCGGCGCTTCACGCGCGCCGATGCGCGGCGCACGGTGCTGCTGTGCGCGCCGCTCGCCGGGCATGCGGCCGTGATGATGCGGGAAACCGTCGAGACGCTGCTCGCGGACGGCGACGTCTGCGTAACCGACTGGCGCAATGCGCGCGACGTGCCGCTCGCGTCCGGCCGCTTCGGGCTCGACGAGTATGTCGCGACGCTCGACGGCTTCGTCGACGGGCTCGCGCACGACGACCGGCCGCTGCATGTGGTCGCCGTGTGCCAGGCAACCGTTCCGGCCCTCGGCGCGCTCGCGCTACGGGCGGCGCGCGGTCTCCCGTCGCCCGCAAGCGTCACGCTGATCGGCGGCCCGCTCGACGCGCGCCGCAATCCGAGTGCGCTCGGCACCGCCGCCGCGGCCCATTCGCTCGGCTGGTGCCGACGCCACCTGATCGACGTCGTGCCGCCCGGCTTCGACGGGCACGGCCGCCACGTGTTTCCGACCTATCTGCAGCAGGGCGAGATCGCGCTCGTGTACCCGCAGCGCTTCCTGTCGCTGATCGAAGCGTACGCGCTGGCCGCGTCGCGCTTCGACATGGCCGGGCTCGCCGGTGCGCGGCGCGCGCTGCTCGAATACACGGCGCTGCTCGACATGCCGGCCGAGTATTTCCTCGATACGGTCGACATCGTGTTCCAGCGCATGAGCCTCGCGCTCGGCACGTGGGACGTGGGCGGCCGGCGTGTCGAGCCGGCGGCTTTGCGCGGCATCGCGCTGCTGACCGTCGAAGGCGCATGCGACAAGGTAACGGGCGCCGGCCAGACGCATGCGGCGCTCGACCTGTGCAGCGGCCTCGCCGACGACGAGCGCTACCGCATCGACATCGACGACTGCGATCACTACGGGCTGTTTACGGGGGCGCGCTGGCACGGGGACGTGCATCCGATGCTGCAGCGCGTGTTCGCGTGGGCCGAAACCCGCCGCCCTCGCCCGCGCCGCATCAGGCGGACGTGATGCCGCGTCAGCGCCGCGCCGCATCGAGCAAAGCCCGTACCTCGTCGTCGCTCGTCTGCTCGAAACGCCCGTAGAACTGGCTGATCCCGAAGAACGGCAGCGGCAGCGACACGGTGACGAACGCGTCGGCCAGATCGTCGAACGCATGCCGCGCGCCCGCCGGCGCGACCGGAACCGCCGCCACGATCCGCGCCGGATGACGCTCGCGCAACGCCTGCAGTGCGACGCGCATCGACGCGCCGGTCGCGACGCCGTCGTCGACGACGATCGCGATGCGCCCTTCGACCGGCAGCGGCGGCGCCGCACCGCGATACAACGCTTCGCGCCGATGCAGTTCGACCGTCTCGCGCGCGATCACGTCGGCAAGCTGTTCGCCGGACACGTTCATCGAGCGGAGCACCGAACGCTGCAGATGAATCGCACCGCCCGTCGCGATTGCACCCATCGCGAGCTCGGGATCGTACGGCACGCCGAGCTTGCGCACGACCAGCACGTCGAGCGGCGCGCGCAGCTCGCACGCGATCGGATACGCGACGGGCACACCGCCGCGCGGCAAGGCGAGCACGACGACGTCGCTACGCCCGGCGTAATCGCCCAATGCGCCGGCCAGCTGGCGGCCGGCATCGGCGCGATCGGCAAAACACTCGAACACGATCGGCTCCCTGCCGTTGCGCCGGATGCGCGAAACCCGCGTCGGCGCCTGTCAACGAGCATGGTTCATCGGCAGCGCCGATGCAAGCAGGGTCACACCGGCGCGCGCGGCGCCGGGGGAAAGGGTCAGAGGCCGCCGGCCTGCCGGTACAGCCGCCAGAACGATTGCGCATAGGATTGCGCAAGCTCGGGCGCGCGCTGGAACACGTTCACCGTCTCCGCATGCGCGGTCGCGCCCTCGGACAGCGTCGTCAGCGCGACGCTGTCGTCGACGATCACGAAGCGCGGTGCAGGATCGCCATGCCGCGAATCGATCGCCACGTCGATACCCGACGATTTCAGATAGCCGACGCCGCTGTACCTGCCCGCGCGCGGCGAACGCACGAGCACGACACGCACCTCGATCCCGCGCGAGCGGGCTGCGCGCAATGCGCTCGCGACCGCCGGCGGCACGTGCGTATAGCCGGCCAGCAGCACGCGGTGCTGCGCCTGCCCGATCAGGTCGACGGTCGCGTCGGCCGCCGCATTGTCATACGAAAAGTATGTGCCGACCGATGCGGCATCGGACGGAATCAGGGCGGCGTGGGCGCTCGCCGCGCAGCAAAGCGCGGCGAGAAGGAAGGCGGCTGGTCTCATGGCGGGCGCCATTGTAGCGACGCCAATTCGCGTGGCAAGTACCGGCTGCGATGCTGCTGCGCCGGCGCAACACACAGCGCAAAACCGGTGCCCGGCGAACGGGTTACAGCCCGTTTTTCACGTCGTCGATCAGCCGGCCGCGACGCGCGCGAGCCAGCTCGCCACGCCGTCGACGGAACGGAAATCCGCGAGGCTGCGCGCCGGCAGCGCCGGATATGCGCCACCGGCCATCTCGGCCAGCGCGCGGCCGGGGCCGAGTTCGAGGAACGCGGTCGCACCGGCCTCCACGCAGGCGGCAAGACAGGCCGCCCACTCGACCGGCTCGGCGATCTGTCGCGCAAGCTTGTCGAGGCCCGCGTCGACGTCGAGCACCGATGCGCCGTCGATCCCCGAAAACAGCCGCGTGCCGGGCAGCGGCCGCCGCACGGGCGTCGCGGCGAGCGACGCGCGAAACACCGGCACGGCCGCGGCGAGCCGTTGTGTGTGCGACGCG
>NZ_JAAGPO010000225.1:0-15676 GCF_017104825.1 Burkholderia sp. Ac-20345
CACGCCCTTCCGGCTGGCGACGCCGGACGGGTTGAAATCCAGCGCCTTTCCGCCAAGTGTCGGACACATCGTGACGCTCGCGTACAGGAGCTTGTCCGGAAGCACGTCGATGCCATAGCGCGCGCTGACCCGCGCGAGCCTGCGATGCCCACGCCCCATCGCGTGATCCCGCAGCCGGGCATCGCCCGCGTGCGTCGCACGACGCGCGCGAGCGGTCCGGCACGGCACGCCCCGTTCGCGGTCCGCCCCGGATAGCGATGCAGCGTCGCGCCCCTCGAACCGAGCGGCGCGCATAGAGAACAACAACCCCAAACAAGGAGACAGCCCCATGGGCAAGCGAATGTCCGCATTGTGCGGACTGGGCCTCGTATCGGCCGGCGCCTGCGCGCAGACCAGCCTCACGCTGTATGGCGTCGCCGACGTCTACACCGAATTTCTCACCGGCCAGGTCGCGCCTGACGGCAAATCGTCGGCGTCGCTCGTGCGGATGGCGTCGGGCGGCAAGAGCGGTTCGCGCTGGGGCCTGAAAGGCGTCGAGGATCTCGGCGGCGGCTGGCAGGCGGCGTTTCGCGTCGAAAGCAGCATCAACCTGACCAACGGCACCGGTGCCGGCTCGGGCGGCTTCGACCGCTCCGCTTGGGTCGCACTGCAGCACGACCGCTGGGGCGCACTGCGGCTCGGCCGCCAGTACACGACGCTGTTCGACATCATGGAGCGCTATTCGCCGACGGGCGCCTATTCGACGCTGTACGAGCCGGACGGCGCGATCGTCGGCATCAACTATCGCGAGAACAACGTCGTCAAATATCTGGCGAAGCTCGGCGCCCTGACGCTCGAAACGCATTACGCGTTCGGCGGCACGGCGGGCGCGTTCCAGTCAAACGCCGCGTACGGCGCGGGCTTCGACTATGCAGGCGGTGCGTTCTCGTTCGCCGCGGCGTTCGACGACGTCCACACGCCGCAGCCCGGCGGCTTCGCGCATTTCCGCCGCTACGTCGCTTCCGCACTCGTGCCGCTCGGCCGCGCGCAACTGCTGGCCGGCGTCGAGCACGCGCGCAGCGACATCGCCGCGCCGTCGGTCGTGACGAACTTCACGTTCTGGTGGGCCGGCGTCCGCTACGGCATCACCGATTTCCTGCAGGTGATCGGCGCGGTCTATTACGAAAACATCCGTGCGCAGAATCCTGCCAATGCACACACGCCGGCGTCGCGCCCCGTCAGTCCGCAGCAGGTCACGCTGCAGTTGAACTACTTCGTGTCGAAGACGGTAACGCTGTACCTGGCGGGCGGCTACGCGCATCGCGCCGCGCTCGACTTCGATAACTACAACTACAACTTTCTGCACTACTCGCTCGCCGCCGGCCGCTCGGGCAGCACGGGCGTCGCGCTCGGCCTGCGCAAGGCGTTCTGACATCGCCCCTCTTCTCCCCGCACCTGAAACCTTCGGAGTCCATAGCCATGAACCGCCGCCATTTCCTTTCCGCCCTAACCGGCGCCGCATTGACGCTGCCCGTCATTCGCGCCCGCGCCGACGCGCCGCCCGCCGCACGCGTCGCCGTCCGTGCCGATATGCGCGACACCGACCGGCCCGAACTCGCGCGGCAACTCGCCGACTACGCAGCCGGGCTGCAGTATCGCGACCTCGACGCCGCGACCGTCGAGACGATCAAGGCGCATCTGATCGACGCACTCGGCTGCGCGATCGCCGCGCACGACGAGCCGCCCGTACTCATCGCGCGCAACGCGGCGCTCGCATCGCCCGGCGGCATCGCGACCGTGATCGGGACGAACCGGCGCACGAGCCCCGCTCTCGCCGCATTCGCGACCGGCACGGCGCTGCGCTACTTCGATTTCAACGACGCGTATGCCGGCAAGGAGACCGGCCATCCGAGCGACAACGTCGCCGCGTGCCTCGCGGTGGCCGAAGCGCAGCACGCCTCCGGCCGCGACCTGATCCTGTCGATTGCGATCGCGTACGAAATCGCATGCCGACTGATGGACGCCGCCGCAATCAGCCCGCGCGGCTGGGACCACACCTGCTACAGCCTGCCCGCCGTCGCGCTCGCCGCAGGCAAGCTGATGCGCCTGCCGGCGCCGCAACTCGTGCAGGCGGTGAACCTGTCGCTCAACAGCCATCTCGCGCTGAACCAGACACGGGTGCAGCAGTTGTCCAACTGGAAGGCGCTCGCCGACGCGGACGCGGCGCGCAATGCAGTGTTTTCGACCGAACTCGCCCGCGCCGGCCTCACCGGCCCCGCGCCGATCTTCGAAGGGACGGCCGGGTTCTTCGAGCAGGTGTCCGGGCCGTTCACGCTCGATACCGGCGAATTCGGCGGGCGCGGCGGCACGTTCCGGATCGGCAAATGCTTCGTGAAGTTCTATCCGGCGCAAGGACTCACGCAAACGGCGATTCCGGCCGCGCTCGCGGTCGCCGCACAGGTTGGCGACCTGCGGCGCATCCACCGCATCGAGATCCACACGACCGAAGTCGGCTACGTGACGGCCGGCCGCGATCCGGAGAAATGGGCACCGTCGACCCACGAGACTGCCGATCACAGCCTGCCTTACATCGTTGCGCGGGCGATGCTCGACGGCGACATCACGACCCGAAGCTATGCGAGCGCCGCGCTGGGCGACCCGGCCTTGCACGCGCTGATCGGCAAGATCACGGTCAGTGCAGATCCGGCGCTGACGGCCCGCTATCCCGCGCATGCGCCGAATCGCGTGACTGCCGTCTGCGACGACGGCGCGATTCATACGAGGCAAGTGGACGATCTGCCGGGTTCACCGACGCAACCGATGCAGCGCGACGACTACGAAGCGAAGTTCACGAAGAATTGCCGGCCGCACTGGAGCGCGACACGAATGCGCGCCGCACTCGATTACCTGTGGCGGCTCGACGAACAGCCCGACGTCGCGACGCTGCCGCCGCTGTTCGTCGTGGGCTGACCCCTGCACGGTCGGCGCCACGCGACATCACACTCAGCCGACGCTGTACGCATCCGCCGCGACGTCGTCCGCGAGCGACTCCGCAACCGCGATGATCATGCGACGCATCCAGCCGTGCGCGTTGCTCGCGTCGTACCGCTGATGCCAGTACAGCGACCACGTGACGGGCTCCATCGCGAGCGGCAGTTCGCGGATCACGAGACGCGGATCGCCGAGGCTCAGCGCGTGCCGCTCCGACATGATCACCGCGTACGGCAGCGCATCGAGCATGTTCGGCACGACGAGCCAGTGCGGCACGTTGAGCACGATGCGGCGCTTGCAGCGCATGTTCGCGAGCAGGTTGTCGATCAGGCTGTGGTCGACCGGATTGATCGACACGTTGAGGAAGTCGAGCGCGAGGAACCGTTCGAGCGTCAGCGGCTTGTCCGCGTCGGGATGGTTGCGGCTCAGCACGCAGACCATCCGGTCGTGAAATACGGTTTCCGATGACAGCGCGCCGGAATGCTCGAGGCCCGCGCTGATCGCCATGTCGAACCGCCCCGCTTCGAGCGCCTCGGCCGTCTTGGCCGCGCTCGGATGCACGACGTCCAGGCTGATATTCGGCGCCGCCGCGCGCATGCGCCGCAGCAAGGCGGGCAGCAACAGCAATTCGGTCAGGTCCGACATTCGGACCGTGAAATGACGTTCCGATGTAAAAGGCTGGAATTGATAATCCGATTCAAATAATTCTTCTATTTGTTGCATGATTTGCCGCACCGGCGAGATCAGCGCCTGGGCGCGCGGGGTCAATTCCATCCCGATCGCGCCGCGCGCGAGGATCTCGTCGTTGAACAGATACCGCAGGCGCGACAGCGCATTGCTGACGGCCGGCTGCGTCAGGCCGACCTTCAGGCCGGCCCGTGTCACCTGTTTCTCGGTCAGCAGCGCATCGAGTATGACCAGCAGGTTCAGGTCGATCGAACGTAGATTCATGATTGTGACCATCCACTAAACGGGTTAATCGCCCCCCCGGCTCACGATTATCGCAATGGGGAAATCCCCTGATATTTAGTGCAATAAACGAGAATAGTCCAATCTTGACGTTTCAATATTTTTTATATACCTGCCGCCATTGATTCTGATTTTGATTTAAATGACTCGTTTTCCGGGAATTTTTCTGAAAAACGAGTCAATCGAAATCAGGAATCGATGGGTGAAAACGGTTCATTTCGGCAATCGCGCACGGGCGGCTGCCCGCCCGCGCATCAGACCGTCGCGACCGGATTCACCGGCGCACCGACCAGGCCCCGAATATGCAACGGGGGCGCGGTCAGCAGGAACCGGTTTCGCCGATGCGCACGCAGCCAGTTCGCGAGCGGCGTCAGATGCCACAGCTCGCCGAGGTGGATCCCGAGCTTGAACAGGCACAGCTCGTGCAGCGGCATCAGCGCACCCGGCTGCGCGAGCGGCTGCGCATGCTGCGGCCGCTCCTCGATCGCATGGTTGTCGGCCACGAGCGCCGCAAGCCGCGACTCGTCGATCCACTGCAGCAGGCGGGCGTCGCTGCTGTCGAGCACGCACGCGCTCGCGACGGTCGCGGGCGACCCGCTCTCGTCGTTCAGCAGCAGATCGGCGAAACCGGTGTGAATGCAGACGATGTCGCCCTGCTCGACGCGCACGTCGTCCTCCTCCATCACGCGCATCAGTTGCCCGTAGCCGACTTTCGTGCGGGCGTCGCCGAAGTGATGCCGCAGATCGATCAGCACGCCGCGCCCCTGCACACCGGTCCGCGCCATCACCTCGATGCCGAGCGCGCGCGCGCCGCCGATGGCGTCGCCTTCCTGCGGCACCCGCAGATGCTCGCCCATCCGGAACCCGTTGTAGAAGACGATTTCGGGCACGCCGTCGCCGTCCGCATCGAATACGCCGCCGACATGCGCGAGACCGTCCCATTGCGTCGAGAACTGCGAATGCATGCAGAAGGAATCGTCGCAGACCACGTCGGTTGCGTTCGCAACCTGCTCGTCCGCGCGATAGCCGAAGTACGGCTTGCCGCCCAGCAGCGCCGGCATGATCGCCGGCGGCCGGCGGCGCGCGTTCAGCCCGCCGCCGCGCGGCACGTCGAGCGGCAGGCTCAGCGAGAACGAAAGGCCTTCGCGCACCTCAGCGGCGCCCCGCCGCACGGTGTCCGGGGTCAGCCAGTTCAACCGTCCTTTCTGGTCGTCCGGACCGAAATCGCCCCAGTTCGAGCCGGGCGGCCGCTTGTTCCAGCGTGGTGTGCTCAAGATGGATCTCCTCCGTTCAAGTTCGCATGCACGCCGGACGTCAACGCCGCCAGCGCATCGAGCGGCGCGTCGTCGGCGAGCGCCTGCACCGCGTCGCGCAGTTCGAGCGCGTGCGGCAAGCCGATCGTCGAACTTGCCGCGAGCACGAACTTCGCGACGAGTTCCTGTTCGGTCAGCGGCCGCGAATTGGTGCCCTTGCTCGACTCGACTCGCGCTTCGCGCACCTGTCCGTCGCGCAGTTCCACCCGCAGCACGGCGGGCAGGAAATGCGGGAACCGCTCGTCGCACCACGGATCAGCGACGCAGCGCACCTTCGCGGCCAGCGCACGGCGCGCGGGGTCCCGCACGAGCTTGTCGTCGAAATCGTCGAACCAGACGCCGAGCCCGCCGCCGCCGAGCAGCGCGGCCGCGACGGTGTACGGCCCCGAGAACGCCGCCGCATAGCCGTCCGGCGGACTGGCCTTCAGCGCGGCGGGCTCGCCGATCGTGCGCAGCGTCGACGTCGCGACCCGCAGCTCCGCGGACACCACGTCGTCGGCCGTCACGTCCTGCGCCTTCAACTGCAATGCCGCGTCGATGCCCGGATGCGTGAAGTGGTTGCACGGATACGGCTTGAAGATGATCCGGCTCGTCTCCCAGTCGTCACCGAGTTCGCGCAGCACCGCGTCGGCATCGGCCAGCTCGCCGCACCACGCACGGAAGAAGCCGAAGCGACCTTCGAGCGCGGTCGGCGGCGCGGTCACGCCCGCGCCCGCCAGTTCCGCCGCACTCACGCCCGCATGCGCGGCCCAGCCGCAGTGGATCCGCTTGACCGAGCCGCCGGTGCGATTCGCTTCGAGCAGGCCCGCGCCCATGCTCGCGGCGACACCAAGCGCGGCGGCGATTTGCGCGGCATCGAGCCCGAGCAGCATCGCCGCGGCCGCGGCCGCGCCGACCGTCCCGCAAATCGACGTCGCATGCTGGCCGCGTTCGAAGAACACCGAATTGCCGATCTGCGGGTTGTAAGCGGCCACGCCGAGCCGGATGCAGATCTCCGTGCCGACCGTGATCGCATCGAGCAACGCCGCGCCCGACGCGCCGCTCGCCTGTGCGGCGGCGAGCGCGGCCGGAATCACCGACGCGCTCGGATGCAGCACCGACAGCATGTGCGAGTCGTCGAAATCCATCGCATGCGCGAGCGTGCCGTTGACCAGCGCGGCGCTCGCGGCCGGCAGCCGGTCGGGCGCGCCGATCACGCTCGCCGGGCCGTTGCCGGCCCAGCGCCGCGCGACCTGCAGCACGGACTGCGCGACGGGTTCGTCGTGCGCGATCAGACTGTTGCCGACCAGGTCGAGCACACGGGCGGCAGACTCGACGCGCAGCGTGCGGTCGAGCCCATCCGTGCGCACCGCCGCCGCGAAGCGGCCGAGCGCGCCGATGATGCCGTCCGGACTCGCTGGCCGGGCGGCGGTGGCCGGTGCGGTAAGCGTGTCGGGCGTGCTCATGCCGGTGCTCCTTCGCGCCGGAGATGGGTCGCAAGCGCGAGCGTCACGCGCGCATTCGCGATCAGCGGCGGCGCCACCACGCGACCGTCGGGCAGCACGAACACCGACGATTCGCCGTCCGACGCATCGACTGCCTCCAGCACGCGCTCGGCGGCGCGGATTTCCTCGTCCGACGGCGTGAACACCGCGTTGATGACCGGAACCTGCGAAGGATGAATCGCGAAACGGCCGACGAACCCCATCGATTTCGCGCGCAACGTCGACTCCTTCAGACCGTCGAGATCGTTCAGCGTGTGATACACCGTCTGAATCGGTCCATTCAGCCCCGCCGCGCGCGACACCACCACGCAGCGCGCGCGACACACTTCGAGCGTGAAGTTGTCGACGCCGATCCGCAGGTCGGCACGCAGATCGCTTTCGCCGAGCCCGATCCGTTCCAGCCGCGGTGACGCGGTCGCGAGCTGGTAAGCCGTCTCCACGCCATACGCCGATTCGATCAGGATCTGGATCCCCGCTTCGCTGCCGAGCGCATCGAGCCAGCCCGCGACTTCCTGGATATGCGCGGGGAAATCGCATTTCGGCAGGCGCAGCGCTTGCAGCGCGGGCAGTGCGATCGCCTCGACGTCATCGCGGCACCATGGACTCCCGATCGGGTTGACGCGCACGTAGGTCGGCTTCGGCGGGCCGCCCGCGAGGATCGCGGCGGCGGCCTTGCGGGCGTCGACCTTGTGGCTCGCCGGCACGGCGTCCTCGAGATCCAGCACGATCGCATCGGCCTCGCTCGCGTAGGCCTTCTCGACCACCTGAGTCTTGTGCGCAGGCACGTACAGATAACTGCGGCAGGTTGCGCTCTGTTTCAAATCACACCTCGTTCGGTCAAGTCGGCAAGGTCCTGCGGTTCCAGTCCCAATGCGCCGAATACTTCATCGTTGTGCGCGCCGCGCGACGGCCCGCCCCATCGGATCGCACCGGGGGTGTCGGACAGCCGGAACGGCACGTTGTGCGTGCGGAACGCGCCCAGTTCGGCGTCGGGCACCGATACCACCGAACCGAGCGCCGCATACTGCGGATCGTCCAGCACGTCGGCCACGTCGTAGATCGGCGCGACAGCCGCCTCCGCGCGCTCGAACTCATCGAGCACCTCGGCGCGCGTGCGCTGCCCGATCCAGCCGCCGACCGCCGCGTCCAGTTCGTCCGCGTGCTTCGCGCGCTCGACGCCGTTCGCGAACCACGGCTGGTCGATCAGGTCCGCGCGGCCGACGAGCCGCATCACGCGCTCGGCGATGCTGTGCGCCGACGTCGACAGCGCGACCCACTTGCCGTCCGACGTGCGATACACGCCGCGCGGCGAATTGTTCGGCGAGCGGTTGCCGGTGCGCTCCGGCACACGCCCCGTCTGGTCGTAGCTCGCGATCTGCGCGCCCATCGCCGCGAGCATCGTCTCGATGATCGCGAGATCGACCACCTGCCCACGTCCGGTGCGATCGCGCGCCTTCAGCGCCGTCATGATCGCGAACGCGGCGGTCAGCCCCGCCACCGTGTCCGCCAACGGAAACGACGGTAGCAGCGGCGGTCCATCCGCCTCGCCGGTGGCCGCCGCCAGCCCGCTCATCGCCTCCGCGAGCGTGCCGAAACCGGGGCGCCGCGCATACGGGCCGAACTGGCCGAAACCCGTCACCCGGACGAGCACGAGCCGCGGATTGATCGCGGACAGCACGTCGTAGCCGAGCCCCCAGCGCTCCAGCGTGCCGGGCCGGAAATTCTCGACCACCACGTCGGCCTGCGCCGCCAGCTCGCGGAAGATCCGCTGGCCGTCGGCCGTGCCGAGATTCAGCGTGACCGCCCGCTTGTTGCGCGCGACCACCTTCCACCACAACGGCACGTCATCGCGGCGTGCGCCGTACTTGCGCGCCGGATCGCCCGTCGGATGTTCCACCTTGATCACGTCGGCGCCGTAGTCGGCGAGCATCGTCGCCGCGAGCGGGCCGGCAAACAGCGTCGCGGCGTCGATCACGCGAATGCCGCCGAGCGGCGCGCGGCTGGAGCTGTCCGACACCGTGCCGGCGTCGACCTCCCCGGTTTCCACTGAGGCCATGGCGTTCTCCTCCGAGATAGATTGCACGGCGCGCCGCGCGTCACCATCGTCTGCATGACTAAACATCGTGCGACGATGCATGCACGGCGCGCGCCCTGCGGCTTAGACCGCGTTGATCCGATAGATCGGGAAATACGTCTCGATCTTCCCGTTCAGGTAATCGGACGCCAGCTTCGGCACGTCGTCGAAATCGAAGATTTCGGTCGGTTCCTGGCCGATCCAGCCGGTCGACTCCTGGAAGTCGCGGATCGTGATGCTGTCGTCGTAGCGCCACGCGTGAGTGTGGATGTGCAGGCGGCGGTTGATGCATTCCGTCGCGCGCAGGTTCCACAGGCGCATCCCGGTTTTCCAGCCGACCGTCGCGACGATACCGGTGCGGCCCGTCACGCGCATCGTCGCGCGATACAGCGCACCGCCGAGGTTGTCGAGGAAGATCGCGACGCCGCGGCCGCCGCTCAGCTCGGCGATCGTCTCGGCGAATACGCGCTCCGACTCGCGGTAGCGTGCCTGATATTCCGGATCGGCCCGGTAGCGCGTTTCGTCATACGCGAGATCCGGAAACTTGCGGCGGTCGACCGGCGTGATGCCGAGCTTCGCGAGCTCCTCGAGCCGGCGATCGTTGCTCGCCGTCATCGCGACGCGAAAGCCTTCGCGCTTCGCAAGCTGCAGCTCGGCCAGCGTCGTGCCGCCGCCCCAGCCGAACACCAGGTTGTCGGCCGGATCGACGTCCGGCAATTGCGAACGCCAGCATGTCGACGCGACCTTCCAGTTGTCCCATGCGGTGAAGTAGCGGCCGTAGGTCGCCCATTGCAGCAGCGAGTGGCGGCTGTCGGTCGGCACCGGCACCAGGTTGTCGGCACGCATCTTGGTACGCTGCGCCATCACGCCGATCGTGCCCGGCGCGTCGTACGCATAGACGAGCTCGGCGAACCCGTATTCGTCGCGCTTGCCGAACGGCATCACCATGCAGATCTCGCCGTCCGTCAGCGCCCTGACCGCGCTGCCGCGCTCCACGACGCGCACCAGCGCGCCGTTGCCGAGCACGATCTTGTCCTCGCGGCGCTGGCGGCAGATATCGACCGGATTGCGCGACAGCGCATGGTCGAGGTTCGCTTCCCACGATCCGTACAGCGGCTCGACGAGCACCTCGTCGGCTTCAAGACTGGAGAATTCGAAGGTTTCGCGGCGCAGCTCGCCCGCGACGGGCGGCTGCTGCCGGGTCGGTTCCGGTCCCGCGTAGAGAACCCATGCATCGGTCTTGATCATCGTCATTCCTCGGTAAGCGATTGATATTTGCAAAAGCGCGCCGAACGATTCGCCGGCTTCAGCGCGACTGGGCCTGCTCCAGTGCCGCCTCCACGTCTGCCGCCGCGGCGACCTGCCCGAGCTTCGGGAAGATCTGGGTCAGCGCGAACGTCTGCGCATCGGCGGACGAGGTACTGACCGCGTCGCTCACGATGACGACGTTGTAGTTGTTTTCGTATGCCTGACGCGCCGTCGACTCGACGCCGATGTTGGTCGCGATGCCCGTCAGCACGATGTCGGTAATGCCGCGACGGCGCAGCTGCACGTCCAGGTCGGTGCCGGTGAACGCGCCCCACTGATGCTTCGTCACGACGATGTCGGACGGCTGCACGCCGAGCGCCGGCGCGAACGCGCTCCATTCGGGATCGAGATTCGGCGGCGACGACGGCACGTCCGTCTTCACCTTCAGTGCGACGCCGCCGTCCGGCTGGTAGCTCGTGTGCACGTAGATAACGGGCAGCCCCAGCGCGCGGAACGCCGCCGCCAGCTCGACCGTCTTCGCGACCACCTGTGCGCCGGTATAGGGCGTGACCGGCAGCGAGACGATGCCGTTCTGCAGATCGATGGCGACGAGCGCGGCGGTGCGATTGAGCGTCGGAATGGACATGTAAAACCCTCACTTTTGTTGTGGAACGGAAGAAGCGGCGGTGTCGAGGTGCCGGCTCGATACGGCATTGAGCAACAGCAGCACGCTGATCACCGCCAGGACGACGGCAAGCTCGCGCAGGCCGTGATCGCTCGCCGGATGGCCCAGCGCGAGACCGACGAGCGCGAACGACAGGCTGCCGCCGACGTACTGCGCGGTGCGGTACAGCCCCGAGGCCGTGCCGATCCGGCCGTGCGGCGTGCTCTGGTAGAGCGTGGCCTGATTGCCGAGATTGTTGAAACCATTAGGAATACCGAACACGACGGACAGCAGTACGATCGCCGCGATCGGCAGGCTGCTCGTCATCAGGCTCATTACGACGCTGCCGATGCAGAGCAGCGCGGAACCGATGACCAGCACCGGGCGCGCGCCGTGACGGTGCACGATGCGGGTCGCGAGCATGGTCGTGACCGTGCCGATGCCGGCGACCGGCAGCATCACGAGGCCGGCATCGGCGGCCGACAATCCCCTCGCCTCCTGCAGCCACATCGGCAGCGCGTAAAAGATCGCGTAGAACACCGCGTAGGTGCCGACGCAGCGCAGATACGTGCCGAGCAGCGGACGGTTTTCGGCCAGCATGCGAATGTCGATCAGCGGCGCCGCGGCCTGGCGCTCGCGGTGGATCAGCAGCGGCACCAGCACGAGCGTCGCGGCCAGCAGCAGCCAATCGGGTTCGTGCGACACCGATTGCAGGAACAGCAACAGGCTCGCAAGCGTCAGCACGAACAACACGACGCCCGGCAGATCCAGTTCCGTCAGCGTGTCGCGTGCCTGCGCGCCGCGATGGACGGGGTCGGCCGGGATCCACAGCCACGCGAACAGGAAGGCAGCCAGCACGATCGGCACGTTGATCCAGAAGATCGCGCGCCAGCCGGCGAACTGCACGAGCGCGCCGCCGAGCGGCGGGCCGAACGCGACGGCCACCTGTGCCGCGATCGAAATCGCGCCGAGGCCGCCCGTCGGCGTCGCGCCGTTCGCGTGCTGCTGCGACCATGCACGAATCATCGCCATGCCGGCCGGATAGGCGGCGGACGTGCCGATGCCGAGCGCGACGCGCGATGCGATCAGCCAGCCGAGCGTCGGCGCAAACGGCGCGAGCGACGACGCGACCAGCACGATCGCGAGGCCGATACAGAAGATCCGCTTCGCACCGAAGCGATCGGCGAGCCGCCCCATCGTCGGCTGGCCGGCGGCCGTCGCGAGATAGAGACCCGACACGAGCCACAGCGTATCGATGCGTTCCTGCACGGCGCCGTGCGGCGTGAATGCCTGCTGGATGCTGACGAGCGCGACAGCGATCATCGACGAGTTCAGCGCGTTGAGCAGCGTGCCGAGCACGATCGGCCCCACCAGCTTCGCCGGCAGGCGCAAACCTGCATTGCGTCGGTCGTCGCCGTCTTCGGGCGGGCCGCCGGCGGCTGGACGTGATGCGTGTCCGGAGCGATCGTGAGTCGTTTTCATGGCGCCTTCGCGTGATGGATGGGCATCGGTCGATGAATTTCGAACGTGCGTTCACCATACCGCTCCGAGCGCCGCGGATGAAATGGATTGTTGCGATGCACACATTCGCAACTTGAATGGGGGGCGTGCGTGTGACGCATTGAACCGGCACCCGCCGAAACGGTGGCGCGGTGCGGGAAACGCCCGTCAGGCTTGCGCGGCGGGCGGTCGAGGAGAATTCGGGGGGATTACTTCAGTGACGCGAGGCACGCCGCATGCACCATCGCCGCGCGCGCCGCATGACGGTTGTATGCCGCGGTGCGACGCGGGATCAGAGGGCGGCCTCTACGGGAATCGCATTCATGCCGCATTCGCACATCGAATGTCGTGGGTCGCACGGCATTCTGCGGCACGCTGCGTGATCTGCCGAAGCAAACTCGACGCAGCGTCCGCCGGATTTCGCAACCGCTTGCCGGTGCGGCGTGATCCGGTCAGTTCAACCCGCCACTCACGACGAGATGCTCGCCGGTCATCCAGCGCGCATCGTCCGATGCGAGGAACACCGCAACCGACGCGATATCGTCCGGCTCGCCGAGGCGGCCGAGCGGCGTCTCGCTGCGCACCTGCTTGTCGAGATCGGAACCGATGATGCCCGCGCTGTGCGTGCCCTCGGTCACGATCATCCCCGGGTTGATCGCGTTCACGCGAATCTTGCGCGGGCCGAGTTCGAGCGCGAGCACGCCGGTGATCGCGTCGACCGCACCCTTGGTGCCGCTGTACACGGCGCTCGCGGGCGGCGTGATGCTGGTCACCACCGAGCTGATGTTGATGATGCTCGCGCCTTCGCCGAGATGCTTGACCGCGGCTTGCGTGGTCAGCAGCACGCCGAACACGTTCGTGTCGAACTGCCGGCGGTAGTGCTCTTCCGTGATCGCTTCGATGGCCCCGAATTCGTACACGCCGGAATTGTTGACGAGCACGTCGAGACGGCCGTACGACTCGATCGCCGTATCGACGATGCGCTGCGCGTCGGCTGCCTTCGACACGTCGCCGCCCACCGCGACCGCGCGGCCGCCGGCTTCGACGATCGCGCTGACGACCGCATCGGCGCCCGCCTTGCTGCTCGCGTAGTTGACGACGACCGACGCGCCTTCCGCGGCCAGTGCCTTCGCGATCGCCGCGCCGATGCCCTTCGATCCGCCCGTGACGATCGCTACCTTGTTTGCCAGCTTGCTCATGATCTCATTCCTCAGTCAGAAGACTCTCGATGGATGGTGCCGGCTGCCGCGTTGTTACGTCGATGTGCAACCGGTATGGCTGGCAATTTACTGTGCGGTGCGGCGGCGATAAAGCGGCTCGACACGAATTGACTGGCGGAGTTTTCCGAACAATCGCTCGCGCGCCGTCAGCCGGCGCTCAGCCATGCGTTCGCGACCTCGCCGCCCAGGCCGTCGAGCGCGCCGTCGTAGACGATCCGTCCGCGCCCCATGACCGCGACGCGCCGCGCGAGCCGCGGTGCGAACTGCAGCCGCTGCTCGATCAGCACGATCGCGACACCGTCGGCCTGCAGCGCGGCGAGGCACGCACCGACTTCGTCGACCGCGAGCGGCGCGAGCCCTTCCGCCGGTTCGTCGACGATCAGCACGCGCGGGCCGGCGGCCAGCGCACGCACCAGCGCGAGCACCTGCTGCTCGCCGCCTGACAGCCGCCCCGCCTTCACGTCCGCGCGCGCGGCCAGCAACGGAAAACGGTCGAACAGCCGGTCGAGCGCCGCGCGTTCGGCCGCACCGCCAGCGCCGCGCAGCCCGAGCCGCAGGTTGTCGCGTACCGTCAGCAGCGGGAACACGTCGCGGCTTTCGGCGACGTAAGCGACGCCGCGCCGCGCGATCTCGAACGTGCGTGCCCCCACGCATTCGGCGCCGGCGATGCGCACCGAGCCGGCCGTGCGCACGAGCCCCATCACGGCCTTCGCGAGCGTCGAGCGCCCCGAGCCGTTGCGGCCGAGCAGCGCGAGCGTCTCGCCTGGAGCCAGCGCGAGATCGACGCCGTCGAGCACGGGTTGCAGCCCGTACCATGCGCGCAGGTCGCGGATGTCGAGCAACGCGCTCACCGGCTGCCCTCCCCCAGATAGGCCGCACGCACGGCCGGATCGGTGCGGATCGCATCGGGCGCACCGGTCGCGACCACCGTGCCGCGCACGAGCACCGTGATGCGTTCGGCGAAGCCGAACACCGCATCCATGTCGTGTTCGATCAGCAGTACCGTGCGCCCCTGCGTCGTCGCACGAATCAGCGCGATCATCCGCGCCGCCTGCGCCCGGCTCATGCCGGCCGTCGGCTCGTCGAGCAGCAGCGTGCGTGCGCCGCTCGCGAGCGCGATGCCGAGATCGAGCGCGCGCTGTTCCGCATAGCTCAGCGCAGCGGCCGGCGTGTCGCGATGCGCATCGAGGCCGATGTCGTGCAGCACGCGCTCGGCCGCGAGATCGACCGGCGCCGAATCGCGCAGCCGGTTCCACCAGCGCCGCCGTTCGGCCGGCGCATGCAGCGCCGCGCAACGCAGGTTGTCGAACACGGTCAGCCGCGCGAATGCGCTCGTCTGCTGGAAACTGCGGCCGATGCCGAGCCGGCTCGCGACCACCGGCCCGCGCCCGCGCAGCTCGACGCCATGCAGCACGACGCGCCCGCGCGTCGGCCGCACCGCACCGGCGATCACACCGAACAGCGTCGACTTGCCGGCGCCGTTCGGCCCGATCAGCGCATGACGTTCGCCGGCCGCGATGCTCAGCTCGACGCCGTCGAGCACCGTCTGCGCGCCGAAGCGCTGCACGACGCCATGAAGCGCGATCGCGTTGCCGTTCATCGTCCGTCCTCCCGCTTGCCGTCCTGCCCGCCCGGCATGAGCCGCGCGCGCCAGCCCCACAGCAGCGCGCCGATGCCGGCTGCCGAGCACGCGACGGCCCAGCCGATCGGCGTATCCGCGTCGATGCTCCAGGCGCCGAATGCGAAGTCCGGGCCGTCGTCCTGCGCGAAGCGCCACGCATAGCCAAGCTCGGCTGCGCAGACGATCGCGATGCACCAGAACATGCACGCACCGGCCGCGCACACCATCCGCCACCGCTCGGCCGCCGGCGCGCCGCGCCGCAACGCATGCGCGAGCGCTTGCACGATCCCGGCGATGCCGCGCGGCGCGGCCACGATGATCACGACGAACAGCACGCCGAGATACAGCGCCCACGCGCGCGACACGCCCGCGACGACGATGCTCAGTACCGTGAGCACGGCCGCACCGGCCGCCGGCCCGAAGAACGCGCCGGTGCCGCCGATCACCGCGGCGATCAGCACGGTCGCCGAGCGCGCCATCGATACGCTGTCGGCGCCGCTGCTGTCGAGCGATCAGGCGAACGTGGTGCGGCTCACGCCATTGTCCCAGCCGAACCCGAACGTTCCGCCGCGTGCTCCGCTCGGGTGGGGGCAGCGCCTGATGGGCCTCGATG